>NZ_JADYVV010000025.1:0-107825 GCF_020194035.1 Bradyrhizobium sp. BRP56 | reverse complement strand
AAAAATATACTTCGACGTATCAATCCCAATGCGGATAATCTGGTTCACGGACGGCTCCCTTGTATGAGATCTAGACAACCTCATTCTGGCACACTGATGCCGTAGGGGGCCGTCCACACCATCAACCACCGCATTTGGTAATGAACGGGATCGTGGCCCCAGCGTCGCGCAACAATTGAGAGTTGGGGTAATGGGTCCTGGCTTTCGCCAGGACGACACTGAGTGTGTGGCGCGGTTTTTGTGGTCACACGATCGCATTCTCGCGACATGATTTGCCCGAGCTTTTGCTTCTCGTCTCGCCTCTGCTGGAGGGCGCAGGGAAAGCCGACTGCCGATCGCGACGGTTCCATGCTATAGCCACGTCACTTGGCTGCTTGCTGTGGGGCTCGACAATGCCGATCAATCGCTTGCTGAAGACGGACGAATACACCCCGGAACAAATCGAGCTCTTCAACAGGGCGTTCAGCCTGGCGCTGCATTCGATGGGTCTGGTCGATCGCAACGATCCGCTTTGCGAGATCGTGGCCCGCAAGGTCATCGAGATCGGCAAGACCGGGGCCCTCGACGCGAAGGGCATCGCGGAAGCGGCTGTCGCCAGCATCGGTCTCTGACGGCCGACGCGGTCGATGGCCGCTGACCGAACGGCGTTTGTCCCGCGGATCAGGCGTTCCGGCTGAGCGCGGGCCGCCGCCGTTGCTGGCGGCCCGCCATCAGAGCGGCCTCACTCGACTTCCTGGACGACCGTACGGGTGTCGGGATCGACCAGCATCACGCGCTGGCCGGTATAGACATAGCGATATCTGGTGAGCGACGGGCCCCAATCGGCAGGCACCGCTTCAAGCTCGACCTCGCGCGGCACAGGCGAGCCGACGACGATCCTCTCCCGCGTCTCGACGGGACGGATCTTGTGTTCGGTCACATAGCTGTGGATTCGCGTACGGTATTGCGGCTCGATCTGCACGGTGGCGGCATGTCCGGCACCGGTCGTGCCGACAATCGTGCTCTGGGCAAAAGCGCCCGTCGACGCCAATACGGCGGCAACAGAAATCAAAACCAGTCTTTTCATAACGTCCTCCTCACCGCTCCATGCGGCGTTTCGAGAACCGCGACAGAATGGCAATGTTCCTAATGGAGGATCCCCATCAATCGCGCCGCCGGCGCGCCTCTCGCGCCAAGGCCGGCTTCATCCGGGAATGGTCGTCTTGTTCGGCTGGTCCAGTGCTGGCGCGTCCGGACTTTCGCTCTCCGCATTCAGCTCGACCTCGGCCGCGTGCCGGAATTCCTCGTCCCTGCCGTCGGGCTTTCCGGCCTTCTCCCAGAGCTGCCGCGCGTAGTCCCGGATCTGCTGTTCGGTGGCCATGTCATTCCTCGGGAATTCCGAGCTCCTTGCGAACCGTGACGGCCGAGTCACCGACCTTCTCGACGGCTTTACGCAGCTGTTCGCGCGACACGCCGAGGGCATGTGTCCAGCATCTCACCTGAAGCAGATCATGCATGTTGATCTTCGATCGATCGAACTGCTCTTTCCTGGTCAAGCGCTTCGTCACTGAACTTCTCGCGTCAACCGCTCGGCCTGAGCCTCGGCCGTTGCTGGCGATCCAATCTTCCGGACAGTCATTTGTTCCTTTCTTGGATGGCTGGGTGCTCACCCCTCGGAGGAACATTCTCCACGAGCGATACTTCAGTCGTGAGAGGCCGCGGGCGGCAGCACGAACAAAGGTAAGCCATGACAGGCATTGCAGACAGGATCGGCGGACGGGTCAAGCAGCTCATCGCCGAGATCATCAACGATGGCAGGCTTGCCGAGGAAGGCGCGCAGCAGATCAAGAAGGCCGAGAATGCGCCGCCCGCGAAGCCGTTCGGCAATTTGGACAAGCTAACCTAGATGCCCAGATACTTCTTCCATCTCGCGGGCGACATCCCCGCACACGACGTCGTCGGTCACGACTGTGCCGACGACAAGGACGCCCAGGATCACGGCAGCTTCATCGCTCACCGGATCGGGACCGAAAAGCCGGAGATGGTTCGCGACGGCAATTTCATTTCGGTTCGCGATGCGGGCGATAGCGAACTCTTCCGCATCCCCCTGGCTTCGACGAGCGTCTGACGGGGAACGATTGTTCTCATCTCGGCTCGGCTCGCTTCCCGCAGACCGACGCTGCCGGCCGATGTCCGGCATTCCCTGGCCGGCCCGCCGCATGGTGCTCTCAAGGGCGCGACCAGGACAGGCCACGCCCCGCCGTTCAATAGGAACAAACGACGACGAGCGCGGTTCGGACCTACATCAGGGTTGAAACACCAATTGCACACATGAAACGTCGCAATCGCTTCAAGCAAACCACGACGCTCGCATACCGCCTCATTCAGCTGGAGGAAGCGGCCCGCGCGAGGGCTTCGCATCTGCCTCCCGGCACCGAGCGGGAACGACTTCTCAAGAAGGCCCGCGAGGCCGAGCGCGCCGTCCAGATCGACCAATGGCTCGCCACTCCGGGAGCAGAGCCGCCACCATAGCGCTTCGATTCACATAAGTTGTGTCGATTCACATAAGCTAATGCGCGCGCAGCCGCGAGAGGCGTTCGAGGCTCGGGCCCGCCCCAACGTCGGGTTTTGCCCCAACCAGACTTGCAGCCGGCCTCAACCCACCTCGCCCTTCGCTCCGGAGCGCCCCCAGGCAGCATCTCGCGCACATCCCGATCAGGGGCGGCGGCTCAGTGAGAACCCTTTCGTGCGAGCCGCACACCGCGTGGCGAATCGCCGAAGCGGGCTCGGAACAGACGGTTGAAATGCGAAACATCCGAGAAACCGACCTCGAGCGCGATATCGGAAATTCGCCGACGACCGGCATCTGGCTCGGTGAGCAATTTGAGCGCCCGCTCGAGCCGCAATTCATTCAAGCGCTCGGTGAATGACGGTCCTGATGACGCCATCAGGCGCTGCAGATAGCGCGACGAGATGCCCTGGCCACGCGCAACCGTTTGAACGTTGAGCCCGGGCTCCTCAAAGTGTGCGGCGATGTAGTCGAGCACGGCACGGTGCCGCGCAGCGACGACGGCGCTCGCGCTGCTCTCGCCCAGCGCAGCACACTCGCCGATCGCGAGCGCGATGAGATCGTGGATATGGGTCACGACCGTATCGCGAAGCTTCGGCGCGCTCAGCGCTTTCGTCTTAAGCACCGATTTCAGGTATGAGATGAACAGTCGGAATGCTTCTGTCCGGTGCCAAATCGGCCGCATGACCAGGCCTTCGACGTCGGTCACGCGCTGCGCAAGCGCCTCGCGCGGCACGGCCAGGCCGAATTGCAACCCGTCGATATAGGTGACGCTGGCGGGCTCCGAATGCAGAATTGCAATTGCGTCGCCGGCGCGAAAATCGGCGTCCCGGCCACGCTGCGATAGCTGACCTCTGCCCGGAGAGCAGAAGATGACCCCGATGGAGTCATCGCCATCGGCAAGGTTCGCCTGCAAACGCTTGAACCGCATCGACGTACCCTTCAGCGCCAGCATGCGTAGACCCTGAACCGCTCGCAGCGACGCATCGGCCTGGAATGAAACGTTCGAGAGAGGCTCGATATCGGCGTGCACGATGCATCGGCCAAAGTGCTCGCGCCAGAGCGGGATACGAATGCGTTCCGGAAGCTCGCACGTCGAAAATCGATACGATGCGAAATTGGCTGCGTCCATCGGCATGGGGACCTCCAGCCTTCACAAAACACCAGAATGAAATGCTGCGGCACTCCACAGTCAGTATCTGCATTTTGCGATTCACGCACCGGCCTTCGCCCGATCCGTGCGCATGAGTCCAAGAAGCCACGCTACCGGTCTGCTAGTCTTGCTCGCCTGTGATTGATGCTGATGTGAACTGGTTCACTTGGTGATTAGAATATTACGTATATAATGACATCATGAAAATCGCGGCAAATTTCCCTTTTAAGAAGAAGCAGTCGCGATCGCTCTATTTATAATTGCTGCCATCGGATCCGTTTCAAACATTCCGGGCAGCGTGCAAGCGCAAATCAGTGTCGTGCCCCTGTACGCGGTTTCCTGGCTAAGACGCCACGCGCAGGTCATTCAGTAGAACGACTGATATCGATTTTGGTTGCGTCGGACTGCCTGCGGCACTGTCGGTTATCGCCGCCGGTTGAAATGGTCGAAATCTGTCACGTGGGAAAGTCAACCTAGTGATCAAGAAGGCGTTCGATCATGTCCATCATATTCGACATGCTTTATCGTGAATACTGTCGCGCCCGCCTCGCCGAAATGCGAAAGCAGCACTTGTTGCCGGCCATCGGCGACGTCGCGCAGGCGGCGCCGTCAGAGGATAGCGATCCACCCGGTCCCCGTGATTGCGGCTGGCCGGCGGAAGCGCCGCCAACCCTCGGGTAGCTGGAGCGCACAATCATACAGGTTGGCCGGAGGCTAGTCCGGCACGCGCACGCCTCGGAGCACCCGAGCGTCTCATGGACCTGGGTCCGATGAGGCCGCGCGCGCCCGCCAGACAGATCGACAGATGCACGATCGAACCCGCAGCTCGAAGCGATTGCTCGGCGAGACTCCGCCGGAGTTCAGATCGACCGGCCGCGACCCGCGCATCGATGTCTGTCGCGGGATCGCGTTGTGGTGGATCTTTCTCGATCACATTCCAGACAACGTCGGAAGTTGGCTGACCCTGCGCAACTACGGCTTCTGCGATGCCGCCGAAATATTCATGTTCATCTCGGGCGTCACCTGCGCACTGGCCTACGGCAGGGCGCGTCAGCGCGACGGTTGGCGCGGCATGATCGGCCGTTCGCTGCGGCGAGGATGGGATATCTATGCCGCCTTTCTGCTGCTGACGCTCGCTTGCGCGATCGTCGTCTACCTCGCGGGCATCGATCGCCTCGCCGACGACAGCAATACGCGGGTTCTGTTCGAACGTCCGGGCGCAGCGCTTGCGCACGCCGCGGTGCTGCAATTCCACCCTGTCAATACCGACGTGCTGCCGGTCTTTGTGATCTGTCACGTGTTGTTCGCACCGCTGCTGTGGCTGCTGCTGCGAGCGCCGAACCTGACGCTTGGCCTTTCGCTGTCGCTTTATGCGCTGGTGCATCTCTTCGGCTGGAGCATTCCCGCCTGGCCCGACGGCGTCTGGTTCTTCAACCCGCTGGCCTGGCAGCTTCCGGTCGTGCTGGGCGCATGGTACGTCATCGAGGGAAGGACGATCCAGGGATGGGTGACGGCGCGCCCTGCGCTGGTTCTGTCCGCGCTCTATCTCGCGTTCGGCCTCGTCGTTGCGCTGGGCCACGGCATCAAGCCGCCGCTGCTGCCGCAGGCGCTGACGGATCTGCTGTTTCCGATGGACAAGTCGAATTTGAGCCCGTTGCGGCTGCTGCATTTTCTGGCACTTGCCATCGTGGTGTCATGGCTCGTTCCAGCGGGCTGGCAGGGACTGTCGACGCCGATGCTGCGCAGCGCGAGGCGTTGTGGCGAGAACTCGCTGCCGATCTATTGTCTCGGCGTCCTGCTGGCGCTCGCCAGCCAATGTGACCTGTTCGACATCTCGAACCGGCTCTCGATGCAGATCGGACTCAGTCTTGCCGGCGTCCTTGTGATGGCCGCGGTCGCGACGCTGCTGAACACGCTCGGCACCAAGCGCGCCCGGCCGCCGGATGTCGATGCCGCCGGACAAGACCTTGTGCCGCGCGCCGGCGATCGCGGCATCTTCGACGGTCATGGCGCGCATATCCTCTAGAGCGCGTCATCGTGCGCGGGAGAAGCGGATGCTCTCCCACGCACGGTCAACGCCGACGCTCAGCTCGACTGCCGCGCGGCGTCGAGGATCAGCCGCGCGATCGCGTCCGGCTGCGAGATCAGCGCGAGATGGCTGGCCTTCACCTCGATCGTGGTGGCGCCCATCCGCTTGGCCATGAAGCGCTCGAGATCCGGATTGATGGTGCGGTCTTCGGTCGAGACGGCGTAGTAGCTCGGCTTGCTGCGCCAGGCCGCATGGCTGGTCTTGCCGGCCAGCAGTTGCTTTTGGAACGGCTGCTGCACGGCATAGAGCACCTTCGCCTTCGCCTCCGGCAGGTCGCCAGCGAAATCGCGCAGGAACGCTTGTTCGCTGAGCCGGCCCTCGTCGCCGTCGAACACGATGCCGGCGCTCGCCGGCGGCGTCGGATAGGTCTTGGCCAGCGCGGTGTAATCCTCGTCCGCATCGGGTGCGCGCGCCGCGACATAGACCAGCGCCGAGACATTCGGACGCACGCCGGCCTCGGTGACGATCATGCCGGAGAAGGAATGGCCGACCAGCACAGTCGGACCATCCTGGCGATCGAGTACCCGCTGCGCGGAAGCAACCGCGTCGGGCAGCGTGGTCAGCGGATTTTGCACCGACGTCACGTTGAGCCCGGCGGCCTGCAGGCGCGGAATAACCTCGGACCAGCAGGAGCCGTCGGCGAACAGGCCGTGCACCAGCACGACGTTGCGCGCCTTGACCGGCGGCGTGGTGGCGGCCATGCCGCGCGAGGACACCAGTGAAGCCGCGGCTCCAGCGAGCAAAGCGGTCGAGAAGGCACGTCTGTTCATCATCATGTTACTGCTCCGTTGTGTATGCTGAGTTGAAAATCAGAGAAGCGCGTCCACCTGCGGTGAACGGACAATCTCTCCTACGCGTGCAAAGGCCTCGTGGTTACGCTCGATGCTGTCGTGATCGTAAAGATAGTTGACCATGATGCCGAAGGATTCCGCCATCGCGCGGTCGGCCGTGTTGCCGAGCCAATTGATCCGCTCCAGCCGGGCACCGTTGCCGAGATGGAAGCGCGCCACCGGATCGATGCGATTTCCTGACGCCGGCGAGCGCGTGAGATATTGCGCGCACAGCTTCATCAGGACCGGACGCCAGGTCTCGCAGGTCGCCGCGTCGTGCCACCAGCCTTCGCGGTCCAGCTCGCGCAGCATCGCGACGTCTTTGCCGCCGGATTGCGGCTGCTGGCCGAGCCAGCGCCTGAAGCCCGGGATCGGCGACAGCGTGGAGAAGCGCTTCAGCTGCGGGAATTCCGCTTGCAGCTCCTCGACCACCTGCTTGATCAGGAAATTGCCGAACGACACGCCGCGCAGTCCGTCCTGGCAGTTGGAGATCGAATAGAAGATCGCGGTGTCGGCATGCGCGGCCCTGAGGCCTGCGCTGTCTTGATCCGCATCCTGCACTAGCAGCGGTGGCACGGCGGTGGCCAGTCCCTGCACCAGCGCGACCTCGACGAAGATCAGCGGCTCGCCGGGCAGCGCGGGGTGGAAGAAGGCAAAGCAGCGGCGGTCGGGCGCAAGGCGGCGGCGCAGATCGTCCCAGCCCTTGATCTCGTGCACCGCCTCATAGGCGATCAGCTTCTCGAGCACGGCGGCCGGCGACTGCCAGTCGATGCGGCGAAGCTCGAGGAAGCCGCGATTGAACCATGAGACGAACAGATGCTTGAGATCGGCATCGAGCAGCTTCAGCTCCGGTTCGGGACCGAGACGGCCGGCGATCTCGCTGCGCATCGCGATCAGGCTCGCCGTGCCGCCGGGCGCCATGTTCATCCGCCGCAGCACCTCCTGCCGCGGCGGATCCGCGGCATCGGCCAAGGCGGCCGCGGCCGCCGCGGTGCCGTCGGCAAGATAGCGCTTCGCCGCATCCTGCAGCGCCGTCGCGTCGGGCTGAAACGCGCTCGCCAGATAGCGTTGAAAGCCGTGCCGGCCCGTGGCATCGAGCGCGCGCATGGTCTGCTGCAATTGGCGCGCGATCAGGGCGCCCGACGCTTCGCCGCGCTCGGACAACAATGCCGCGGCGAGCTGCCTCGCTTTGTCGAGCAAGACCGGTGGACTGCCTGGGGTGTGCTCGGCGTGGGTCAAGGGAGCCTCCTTCTAGCGGCGGAATTTGGCGGGCGGCGTGTAGAGGTTGCCCGATGCGGTGACGAGGTCGTCGATGGATTTCGCGGCGAGCCAGTCGCGCGTCGCCGTCTCGACGTCGAGGCCGAGATCGGACGGCAGCATCACGATGCCGCGGCGGCGCAGGCCGTCGGTCGTCCCGGCGTCCTGCCGCCGGCCGAACTCGGTGTCGCCGGCGACCGCGCGCAAGGCGGCCTCGCGCTCCTGCGGCGAGCGGCAACGCAACAGGTTGCAGACGCCGCGCTCGGTGATCACGTGGGTGACATCGTCGCCATGGATCATGACGGGCGGCAGCGCAAAGCCGGCCGAGGCCGCGAGGTCGAACGCGTCAAGGCGCTCGACGAAGCTCGGCGCGCCGTTCGGCTGCCGGGTCTGGACCATCTGCACCACCAGCTTGCGGCCGCGCAGGCGCTCGCCTGCTTCCTCGCCGGCACGCAGCCAGGCAACGCTGTCGTGGCGTCGGCCGCGCGGATCGGCACCCATGTTCGGCGCGCCGCCGAAGCCCATGATGCGGTCCTTGGTGGCGGTCGAGCTGTTGCCCTCGGGATCGATCTGCAAGGTGCCGCCGACGAACAGATCGCAGGCATATTGTCCGGCGACCTGCGCCAGCGCGCGGTTGGAGCGCAGATTGCCGTCGGCGCCGACCGGAAACACATCGGGACGGCTGGCGACATAGCGCTCCATGCCGAGCTCCGAGCCGAAGCAATAGACGTTGTCGACGAAGCCGGCTTCGATCGCGGGGATCAGCGTCGGATGCGGGTTGAGCACGAAATTCCGCGCGACCTTGCCCTTCAGCCCGCGCCTGGCGGCAAAGGTCGGCAGGATCAGCTCGATCGCCGCGGTGGCATAGCCGATGCCGTGATTGAGCCGTGTCACCTGATAAGGTTCGTACACCGCCGATATCGCCATCATCGCCATCAGGACGTTCTCGTCCCTGACCTTGGCGGGATCGCGCGTGAACAGCGGATCGATCGCATACGGCTTCGGACCGGGCACCACGACATCGACCCAGTCGCCGGGGATGTCGACGCGCGGCAGACGATCGACGATCTCGTTGACCTGCGCCACGACGACGCCGCCGCGGAACGCCGCGGCCTCGGCGATGGTCGGCGTGTCCTCGGTGTTCGGACCGGTGTACAGATTGCCGTGGCGATCGGCCTTGTCGGCAACGATGAGCGCAACCTGCGGCGTCAGGTCCACCAGCATCCGCGCGTAAAGTTCGAGATAGGTATGGATTGCGCCGATCCGCAGCGCCTTGGCGGCGACGAGTTCGGCAAGGCGGCGGCTCTGCGGGCCGGCAAAGGCGAAGTCCAGGCGGTTGGCGATGCCGCGCTCGAACACCGCGAGATGATCGGGAAGCGCCAGCACCGACTGCACCATGTGCAGATCATGCACCCGCGCCGGGTCCACCCCGGCGAGGCACGCGGCCAGGAAGTCGGCCTGCTTCTGGTTGTCGCCCTCGAGCGCCACCCGGTCGCCGGATGCGATGACCGCCTCGAGCAGCTCGACCGCGCGGTCGGGCGGGCAGACCTTTCCGTTTGTGCCGCAGACAGCTCGCGCGCGCGCCAGACGCGCCGTGCGATCGGTTCGTGGTGTTGTCTCCGACATGATGGCCTCTCCTTGCTTGGTCATGCAGCGAAGGTAGGCGGCCGGCATTGATAATAGAAACGATATTCTATAATATGATTGATTACGATAATGGATTAATCGATGCTCGACCTCGAACTTTTGCGGGCCTTCGTCGCGGTCGCCGATTGCGGCGGCTTCCACCGCGCCGCCGAGCAATTGCATCTGACCCAGTCGACCATCAGCCAGCAGATCAAGCGGCTCGAGCTCGAGACCCGGCGGCCGCTGTTCCGGCGCACGACGCGCAGCGTCGCGCTGACCGACGAAGGCGAGATGCTGCTCGGCGATGCGCGGCGTTTGCTGCAGCTCGAGGAAGCGGCGCGGCAGCGGCTGGTGGCGCCGCGGCTGTCCGGCTCGGTCCGTCTCGGCGTGGTCGAGGAAGTCGCCGGCGGCTCATTGCCGTCGGCGCTGGGCCGCTTCGCCGCGCTGCATCGCGGGGTCAAGCTCGAGGTGCAGATCGGTGTCAGCGCCGAACTGATCGAGCAGCTCGATGCGGGCCGTCTCGATCTGGTGTTCGCCAAGCGGCCGCTCGGAACGTCGAAAGGCCGTCTGGTGTGGCGCGAACCGCTGGTGTGGACCGCGGCGGAAACGTTCGATCTCGTTCCCGGCGTGCCGCTGCCGCTGGCGCTGTACCGCGAACGATCGGTGTCGCGCGACGCCGCGCTCTCCGCGCTGCGCGACGGCGAGCTCGGCTGGGAGATCGTCTATACCAGCCCGAGCCTGACCGGCGTCCGCGCCGCCGCCGTCGCGGGACTTGCCATTACCCCGCTGCCGCTCAGCGCCGTCACCACGGGCCTGCGCGTTCTCGGAATTGGCGACGGCCTGCCGCCGCTTCCCGATCTGGAATTCGCCATCTACGAGAAAAGACGGTCGGACAAGGCCTCGGAGGCGCTCGCCGACGCCTTGCTGACGTTGGCGCGCGGTCCCCTGCGTCCCTCGATTTGAGCGCACCGAACCGCGAATTGCGCCGCGCGCCGGTCTGCCTGCCGGCGGGCAGACCCGAATGTTCCCGGCCGTTCCAACGAGATTCGTATTGAACGCTTGGGCTTAGGCAAATTTTAAACCGGGAGGCGTAGCTTACCCCTTGCGAGTTCAGTGGTTGAGAGTTTGTGAGTACGCCATGACAGAACCCCATCGCCCGAGGGTGAAATACGTCATCGGGCCTGACGGCAGCCCGTTAACGATTGCGGATTTGCCGGCCCCCGGTACCAAACGGTGGGTCATCCGCCGCAAGGCCGAAGTCGTCGCTGCGGTCCGCGGCGGCCTGCTCTCCCTCGAGGAGGCCTGCAGCCGCTACACATTGACCGTCGATGAATTCCTTTCCTGGCAGTTTTCGATCGACCAACACGGTCTGGCCGGGCTGCGCACCACCCGCATCCAGCAATATCGGCAGTAATTCGACGCCGATCCTGTGGCATTTGACGAAAACCGGCCTCGCCTTGCGAAGCCGGTTTTTTTCATGTCCGCGATTTTGCCGCGGTCCTTAACCTTCGTTAACCATATGGAAACCATACCCTAGGCAATATTTGCCCAGTCGGACCCGCGCGGGCCGAATCCCTGGGGGCCGTTGGTGCAAAGTCTGGTTGCTTTCCTGAGAGGTCTTGGTGCGGCCCGCCTCGCGGCCATGGTTGCGGTCACCGCGGCTCTGATCGGCTTCTTCGCCTTCGTCATCATGCGCGTCACGACGCCACAGATGACCACCCTCTTCACCGACCTGTCGACCGAGGATTCCTCTGGAATCATCAAAGAGCTGGAGCGCCAGGCGATCCCGTTCGAGCTGCGCAATGACGGCGCCGCGATCATGGTGCCGAAGGACAAGGTGACGCGGCTCAGGATGAAGCTCGCCGAGGGCGGCATGCCCAAGGGCGGCGGCGTCGGCTACGAGATCTTCGACAAGTCGGATGCCTTGGGCACCACGAGCTTCGTCCAGAACATCAATCATCTGCGGGCGCTGGAGGGCGAGCTCGCCCGCACCATCCGCGCCATCGACCGCGTCCAGGCCGCGCGCGTCCACCTCGTGCTGCCGGAGAAGCCGCTGTTCTCGCGCGAGACGCCTGAACCATCAGCTTCGATCGTGCTCAGGGTGCGCGGCGCGCTGGAGCCGCAGCAGATCCGGGCGATCCGCCACGTCGTCGCCTCCGCGGTCAACGGGCTGAAGCCGCAGCGGGTCTCGATCGTCGACGAGGCCGGGCAACTGCTCGCCGACGGCGCCCAGTCCGATGCCGACGCCGCGGTCGGCGACGAGCGCCGCGCCGCCTTCGAGAAGCGGATGCGCAAGCAGGTCGAGGACATCGTCTCCTCGGTGGTCGGCGCCGGCCGCGCCCGCGTCCAGCTCTCCGCCGACTTCGACTACAACAAGATCACCCAGACCTCGGACAAGTTCGACCCCGAAGGACGGGTGCTGCGCTCGACCCAGACCCGCGAGGAAAGTAGCCTCACCGCCGACAATTCCGGCCAGGTCACCGTCGCCAACGAGCTGCCGGGCGGCCAGAACCAGGACAACGCCGCCCGCGCCCGCGACCAGAGCAAGAAGAGCGAAGAGACCAACAACTACGAGATTTCCCGCACCACCAAGACCGAGGTGACCGAGGCCGGCCGCGTCAACCGCATCTCGGTCGCGGTGCTGGTCGACGGCAGCTACTCCAAGAACGAAAAGGGCGAGCTGGCCTATCAGGACCGCACCAAGGAGCAGCTCGACCGCATCGCCGCTTTGGTCCGCTCCGCGATCGGCTTCGACCAGAAGCGCGGCGACCAGGTCGAGGTCGTCAACCTGCGCTTCGCCGAGCCGCCCGCCGCGCAGCCGATCGCCGAGCCGACCGGCCTGCTCGGCATGCTGCAATTCACCAAGGATGACGTGATGTACGTCATCGAGCTCGGCGTCATGATGATGCTCGGCCTCGTCGTGCTGTTCATGGTGGTCCGCCCGCTGGTCAAGCGCATCGTGGCGGCCGACGTCATTCCGGCGCTGACCGGCGCGGGCATGCCCGCGCTGGCGGAAGCCCATGCCGAGAGCGCCGCAACGCCGGGTCAGGCGCTGATCCCGAGCGGCAGCGGCGCGGCGCAATTGATCGACGTCGCCCAGATCCAGGGTCAGGTCCACGCCCAGGCCGTGCACCGGGTCGGCGAGCTCGCCGAACGCAATCCGAACGAAACCGTCTCCATCGTCCGTCAATGGCTGAGCGAGCCGGTAGAGAACTGACATGGCCGCCGTACCCCAGACCACAAACGCCAACGACATCGCCACCGTCCTCTCGACGCTGGCGAACCGGCAAAGCGCCCGGCCCAAAGGCAAGCCGCTGCCCGGCCCGAAGCGCGCGGCGATCCTGATGCTCGCGCTCGGCGAGCAGTATGGCGGCAAGATCTGGTCGATGCTCGACGACGAGGAGGTCCGCGAGCTGTCGGTCCACATGTCGACCCTCGGCACCGTCGAGGCCGACGTGGTCGAGGACCTGATGCTGGAATTCGTCTCGCGGATGTCGGCCTCCGGCGCGCTGATGGGCAATTTCGACGCCACCGAACGGCTGCTGCAGCAATACCTGCCGGCCGAGCGCGTCTCCGGCATCATGGACGAGATCCGCGGCCCGGCCGGCCGCAACATGTGGGAGAAGCTCTCCAACGTGCAGGAAGAGGTGCTCGCCAACTACCTCAAGAACGAATACCCGCAGACCATCGCCGTGGTGCTGTCGAAGCTGAAGCCGGAGCACGCCGCGCGCGTGCTCGCGATCCTGCCCGAGGACATCGCGCTCGACGTGGTCGGCCGCATGCTGCGGATGGAAGCGGTGCAGAAGGAAGTCATCGAGCGCGTCGAGCAGACGCTGCGCACCGAGTTCATGTCGAACCTGTCGCAGACCCGCCGCCGCGACGCCCATGAGGTGATGGCGGAGATCTTCAACAATTTCGACCGCCAGACCGAGACCCGCTTCATCACGTCGCTGGAAGAGGAAAACCGCGAATCCGCCGAGCGCATCAAGGCGCTGATGTTCACCTTCGACGATTTGATCAAGCTCGATACCGCCTCGGCCCAGACGCTGATGCGCAACATCGACAAGGACAAGCTCGGCGTCGCGCTGAAGAGCGCCAACGAGGAGGTGCGCAGCTTCTTCCTCGGCAACATGTCCTCGCGCGCCGGCAAGATGCTGATGGACGACATGGCCGCAATGGGTCCGGTGCGGCTGCGCGACGTCGACGAAGCGCAGGCGCTTCTGGTCAACCTCGCCAAGGACCTCGCCGCCCGCGGCGAGATCACGCTGACCAAGAACCGCGCCGACGACGAGCTGGTGTATTGATGGCCGCGCCCGCAAAATTCCTGTTCGACACCGATTTCTCGGCGCCGGACCGCGCGCGCGAACGCGCGCCGACGCCGGCCGAGGTCGCACAGAAGGTCGCCGACGCCGAGGCACGGGCCTATCGCGCCGGCTACGAGGCCGCGCTGCGCGAGGCCAAGGTCGAGAGCGACCGCCGCGCCGCGCAGGCGCTGGAGGAGATCGGCACCGCGATCAAGGGCATCGCGGCGCGCTTCGCCGGCATCGAGACGCGGATGGAAACCGAGGCGGTGGACGTCGCGGTGGCGGTCGCCCGCAAGCTCTGCTCCGAGCTGATCGCGCGCGAACCGCTCGGCGAGATCACCGCGCTGGTCTCCGACTGCTTCTCGCATCTGGTGGCGACACCGCATCTCGTGGTCCGCATCAATGACGCGCTCTACGAGGCGGCGCACGACAACATCGAGCGGATGGCGGCGCATTCCGGCTTTCAGGGCCGGCTGGTGATCCTCGCCGAGCCGACGATTGCGACCGGCGACTGCCGGATCGAATGGGCCGATGGCGGCGTCGTGCTGGAACGCGCCGCGATCGAAGGCAAGATCAACGAACTCGTCGGGCGCTATCTGGCGTCCCGCGGCCAGGCCGGCTGAAGGCGATTGAGGGCTGAACCATGACCGACACCGACACCCAAGTCCCGCTTCCCGATCTCAACTCCGCCGACGCGCCCACCATCGACGACATCGGCTACAACGAAGACGAACATGCCGCGCGCATCGCGGCCGATCTGGAGGCCGTGTTCGACGTGCCGGTGCAGGTCTCGGCGGTACTCGGCCGCTCCAAGATGGACGTCGGCGACCTCTTGAAACTCGGACCGGGCACCGTGCTCGAACTCGACCGGCGCGTCGGCGAGGCGATCGACATCTACGTCAACAACCGCCTGGTGGCGCGCGGCGAAGTGGTGCTGGTGGAAGACAAGCTCGGCGTGACCATGACCGAAATCATCAAGGCAGAACGCTCTTAACAACTCAGGCGGTCACGCGCGGGACCTGCGCGACCAGACGAACAGGAGATCATCATGCGGCTTCTCATCGTTGGCACCCTGAAGGGCCAGCTCACGACCGCGACCAAGATCGCGATGGACAACGGCGCCTCGGTGACCCACGCCGAGGCCGCCGAACAGGCGATGAACGTGCTGCGCGGCGGCAAGGGCGCCGACCTCCTGCTGGTCGATGTCGGCCTCGACATCCGCGACCTCGTGATGCGGCTCGACGCCGAGCACATCCACGTGCCGATCGTCGCCTGCGGCATCTCCAACGACGCCCGCGCCGCGGTCGCCGCGATCCATGCCGGCGCCAAGGAATACATCCCGCTGCCGCCGGACCCCGAGCTGATCGCAGCGGTGCTGGCCGCGGTCGCCAACGACGCGCGCGATCTGATCTACCGCGACGAGGCGATGGGCCGGGTGATCAAGCTGGCGCAGCAGATCGCGGGCTCGGACGCCTCCGTCATGATCACCGGCGAGTCCGGCACCGGCAAGGAAGTGCTGGCGCGCTATGTCCATTCCCGCTCGGCCCGCGCCAAGCGGCCGTTCATCTCGATCAACTGCGCCGCGATCCCCGAGCACCTCCTTGAATCCGAGCTGTTCGGCCATGAGAAGGGTGCCTTCACCGGCGCGGTGGCGCGCCGCATCGGCAAGTTCGAGGAAGCGACCGGCGGCACGCTGCTGCTCGACGAGATCTCGGAGATGGACGTTCGGCTGCAGTCCAAGCTGCTGCGCGCGATCCAGGAGCGCGTGATCGACCGCGTCGGCGGCACCAAGCCGGTCCCGGTCGACATCCGCATCATCGCGACCTCGAACCGCAACCTGTCGGAGGC
The DNA here is from genome assembly GCF_020194035.1 of Bradyrhizobium sp. BRP56. Lineage (NCBI taxonomy): Bacteria > Pseudomonadati > Pseudomonadota > Alphaproteobacteria > Hyphomicrobiales > Nitrobacteraceae > Bradyrhizobium > Bradyrhizobium sp. BRP56. The sequence goes on along the minus strand of NZ_JADYVV010000025.1, from coordinate 92,170 downwards.
GGTGCGCGAAGGCACCTTCCGCGAGGACCTGCTGTTCCGCCTCAACGTCGTCAACCTGAAGATTCCGCCGCTGCGCGACCGCCCGGCCGACATCCTCGAGCTGGCGCAGCATTTCGCCAGGAAATATGCCGAGGCCAACGGCATGCCGGTGCGTCCGATCTCGACTGATGCCCGCCGCATCCTGACCGCGAACCGCTGGCAGGGCAACGTCCGCGAGCTCGAGAACACCATCCATCGCGCGGTCCTGATGGCGCAGGGCGACGAGATCGGCGCTGAGGCGATCCTGACCCCCGACGGTGACCGCCTCGACCTCGCCAAGACCGCACCCGCGGTCGCGCACGCCACGCTGGCCGCCGAGCAGGTCACCCGCGCGCTGGTCGGCCGCACCGTCGCCGATGTCGAGCGCGACCTGATCCTGGAAACGCTGAAGCACTGCCTCGGCAATCGCACCCATGCCGCCAACATCCTCGGCATCTCGATCCGCACGCTGCGCAACAAGCTGAACGAATATGCCGACGGCGGCATCCCGATCACCCCGGCCGGCAACGGCGCGCCCGACTATCAGCGCATGGCGAACGCCGGCTGAGCACGGGAAGCGGCGGATTAAGTCCCGCCGTTTGCCTCGCCTCACGAATAGCTGGGCGCGTCGGGCTTGCGGAAGATCCGGATCGGATCGCCCGGCGTGATGTCGCGGCCGGTGAACGTCACATAGGCATAGAGCGCGAGATAGGCGACGGCGATCGCACCGACGAGATAGAACAGCCAGGTTCCCACGCGTTTCATCCAACGGTCACCTCTCCGAAACATCCGCGCCATTTAATGCGCCGATTGGGAAAGCGCCACGGCCAACATGCCGCGCCGGCCTTCCTGCCGTTCCTCCCTTGAATCCGGGGAACAGTTGCCGTACACAATCTCCTATTGCGTTTGTATTTTAGACAACTGGAGAGTGATATGGCCTCTACGCCCAGACCAGCGGCACCCTGACCACCAACTCCGCTTCCTTTACGCCGATCAACGGCCTTGCGATAACGCTCCCCGAGGGCGTCGGCATTACCGCCATCATCATCCTGAACGTCCCGTTCCCGTACGCCCAGGGCAACGATACGCCTGGCGGCAGCTTCGGGATCACCCTCAATGGCGTGATGTCCGGGGTCGTCGCGGGCTTCACCTACAACGAGGCCACTCCGGCGAGCTTTGGCCGCGTCCCGACCACACTGGTGGTTGGAGTCCCGCTCGGCAACGCGGCGCAGACTGTCCAGGCGGTCTGGTCCAGCGTCCGCGGCAGCACGGTGGTCATCGATACGCCCGCGAGCTTGACCGCGATCATGAGCTAACGCCCGCCGCGGGCATGAACATGACGCGACGGCAGGCTGACCGCAGCCAGCCGTGCGGCGTCTTCCTCATGGTCGATCGCGACATACTCGCCGTGCCAATATGCCAGCGCGGCGGTTCGCTCCGAGGCAATCACGTCGAGCACGCGACCGATGACGATCACGTGCGAATGACGTTCGATGGTCTCCTCGACCTCGCAATCAACCGCGGCCAGCGCGCCGACCAGCAGCGGGACGCCTGACGCGCGCGTCGTCCACTCGGCTCCGGTGAAGCGGTCCGCGCCCTTCAGGCCGCCCTTGCCGGTGAAGCGCTCGGCGATGTCGCGCTGATCCGCGGCCAGGATGTTGACGCCGAACACGCCATGGCGCGCGATCAGCGGCCATGACGAGGCCGCGCGGTTGATGCTGACGATCAAGGACGGCGGCTCGACCGAGAGCGACGACACCGAGGTCACCGTCATTCCCGAAATATCCTTAGCCCGACCGGCCGTGATCACGCTGACGCCGCCGGTGAGGTGACGCATCGCGCCGCGGAATTCGGCGGCCGCAACCGCGGGCTCGATCGAAACATTGCGGACGACGGAATTCATGGCGACCTCACAGACTGTCTTCGCTGCCTTCGAGCAGATGCTTCAGGATCTCGCCCTCCAGCGCGGCGAGTTCGGCCGACCCGCGCCGGCGCGGCCGCGGCAGGTCGATCGCGACGTCCTCGGCGATGCGGCCGTCCTCGATGACCAGCACGCGGTCGGCGAGCGCGACCGCCTCGGCGACGTCATGCGTCACCAGGATCGCGGTAAAGCCCTGGTCGCGCCAGACCCGCTCCAGCAATTGCTGCATCGAGATCCGGGTCAGCGCGTCGAGTGCGCCGAGCGGTTCGTCGAACGCCAGCACGCGCGGCTGGCTGACCAGCGCCCGCGCCAGCGCCACGCGCTGCTTCTGCCCGCCCGACAGCACCGACGGCCACTGGGTGCGCTTGTCGCCGAGTCCGACCTCGACCAGCGCGCGTTCGGCGCGCGCCTGTGCATCGGCAGACGAGCGCTCGCGCCCCAGCCCGACCTCGACATTGGACAGCACGCGCGCCCAGGGCAGCAGCCGCGGTTCCTGGAACATGACGCGGACGTCCTGCGCCCTCGGCTGTTCGCCGAAGGCGATGCTTCCCGCCGTCGGCGCGTCGAGGCCGGCGATCAGACGCAGCAGCGTGCTCTTGCCGCAGCCGCTGCGGCCGACGATCGCGACGAATTGGCCGGCCGGGATGTGCAGGTCGATGCCGCGCAGCACCTCATTGTCGCCGAACGCCTTGCGCAGGCCGCGGATGGTCAGCGACAGGCCGCGGGCCGCGCCTTCCGGCACGCGCCGCAACTGCCTCGCCTTCACGACGATCTCGGTGCGGTCGACCGGCTCGGCCTCAGCGGTTTCGAAACGAAGCGCTTCTTGCATTCTCATTCTCACTTCTTCTGGAAGGCGGGATGCCACGACAGGGTCAGCCGCTCCAGCGCCCGCGAGGCGCTGTCGGCGAGCTTGCCGAGCAAGGCGTAGATCAGGATCGAGAGCACGACGACGTCGATCAACATGAACTCGCGCGCCTGCATCGCCATGTAGCCGAGGCCCGACGAGGCAGCGATGGTCTCGGCGACGATCAAGGTCAGCCACATGATGCCGAGCGCGAAGCGCAGGCCGACGAAGATCGAGGGCAGCGCGCCCGGGAAGATCACCCGGCGGAACAGCTCGCCGTCGGTCATGCCGTAGATGCGGCCCATCTCGATCAGCTGCGGGTCGACGGTGCGGATGCCGTGCAGGGTGTTGAGATAGATCGGGAAGAACACACCGAGCGCAACCAGGAACAGCTTGGCCGACTCGTCGATGCCGAACCACAGGATGACGAGCGGGATCAGCGCCAGATGCGGAATGTTGCGCACCATCTGCAAGGTGGTGTCGGTGAGCTTTGCCGACAGCTGCGACAGGCCGTTGGCGAGGCCGAAGGCAAAGCCGATGCCGCCGCCGATCAAGAAGCCGATCGAGGCGCGCCAGAAGCTGACCCAGATGTTGCGGACCAGTTCGCCGGACAGCAGCAGCTTCCATCCCGCCACCGCGACGTCAGTCGGCGCCGGCAACACCCGCGAGGGCACGTAGCCGGTGACGCAAGCAAGCTGCCACACCAGCACGATCGCCAGCGGCACGATCCAGGGGATCAAGCCGTCGACCTTCGGGAGTTTCGGCGCGCTGGAGCTGTTTCCGTTCCGATGGGATCGGAACGGAGCTCCAGATTTTTGTTTTGACGCGTTTTCTTCACGCGAACCGGCATCCACTTCGCTCGAAAACGCTTTGCGGCGCGGGAGACTGTCGATGAGACTCATGATTGCGATGCCTGCTTCTTCGGACGATAGTCGTTGCCGATGGTCTCACCGAACGGCCCGGTGTTGACGCGGATCGGCGTCACGTTGCCGCCCTGCGCCAGCGACAGCAGTGGGAACACCAATTCGGCGAAGCGATAGGCTTCCTCGAGATGCGGGTAGCCCGACATGATGAAGGTATCGACGCCGATCTCCTGATACTCCTTGATCCGCGCGGCGACGGTCTCGGGATCGCCGACCAGCGCGGTGCCGGCCCCGCCGCGCACCAGGCCGACGCCGGCCCACAGGTTCGGGCTGATCTCGAGCTTGTCGCGGCGGCCGCCATGCAGCTGCGCCATGCGCTGCTGGCCGACCGAATCCATCCGCGCAAAGATCTTTTGCGCGGCGGCCACCGTGTCGTCGGTGACGTACTGGATCAGCTCGTCGGCGGCGCGCCACGCCTCCGCATTGGTCTCGCGCACGATCACATGCAGGCGGATGCCGAACGAGAGCTTGCGGCCGCGCTGCGCCGCCACCGCCTTCACCTTGGCGATCTTCTCGGCGACCTGCGCCGGCGGCTCGCCCCAGGTCAGATATTTGTCGACGGTGTCGACCGCGACGTCGATGCCGGCATCCGAGGAGCCGCCGAAATACAGCGGCGGCCGCGGCGACTGCACCGGATTGAACAGCAGGCGGCCGTCCTCGATCCTTATGTGCTTGCCTTCGACATTGACGGTCTTGCCCGCCAGGAGATCGCTGTAGACGTTGAGGAACTCGCGGGTCACCGCGTAACGCTCGTCATGATCCAGGAAAATGCCGTCGCCCTTGTTCTCGATCGGATCGCCGCCGGTGACGACGTTGATCAGCAAACGGCCGTTCGACAGCCGGTCCAGCGTCGCGGTCATGCGTGCGGCGACGCTCGGCGACTGCAGGCCGGGCCTCACCGCCACGAGATAGCGCAGACGTTCGGTCCAGGGCGCGACGGCCGAGGCCACCACCCAGGAATCCTCGCAGCTCCGCCCGGTCGGCAGCAGCACGCCGTAATAGCCGAGCTGATCCGCGGCCTGCGCGATCTGGCGCAGATAATTGAAGTTCACCTCGCGGCCGCCGATCGACGTGCCGAGATAGCGGCTGTCGCCGTGGGTCGGCAGGAACCAGAGGATGTTGGCGTTGGTTGGGGTGCTCACGTGCCCGGCCTCCATGCGACGTCGGAAATCTTGATTTGTTTCGGGATCAGGCCGAGCGCGAAGAACGTGTCGGCGACCTGCTGCTGGTCCGCGACCACCGCATCGGTGACCGGCTTGATGCCGTAGGCCTGCCGCTTCAACGCGACCTCGACCACCGGCACCGACAGGCCGATGCTCGGCGCCAGCTGCTCGGCAACGGCATGGATGTCACCCTTGGCCCAGTCGTCGACCTCGCTCAGCTGCGCCAGCACGAGCTCGACAATCTTCGGATCGGCCTGCAGGAATTTCTTCGAGGCGAAGTAGAACTGATAGTTCGCGACGATGCCGGTGCCGTCAGCGACCGTGCGGGCGCCGGTCGCAGCCTCCGCCGCGGCCTGGAACGGATCCCAGATCACCCAGGCATCGACCGCGCCGCGCTCGAACGCCGCGCGCGCATCGGCCGGCGCCAGGAACACCGGCTCGATCTCGGAATATTTGACGCCGGCCTTCTCCAGCGCCTTCACCAAGAGGTACTGGACGTTAGAGCCCTTGTTCAGCGCGACCTTCTTGCCCTTCAGGTCAGCGACCGACTTGATCGCGCTGTCCTTCGGCACCAGGATCGCCTCGCCCTTCGGCGCCGGCGGCTCATAGGCGACATACTGGATCGGCGCGCCGGCGGCCTGCGCGAAGATCGGCGGCGCCTCGCCGGTGTTGCCGAAATCGATCGCGCCGACATTGAGCGCCTCGAGCAGCGGCGGCCCGGACGGAAACTCGGTCCACACCACCTTGGTGCCGACCGCCTTCAGCTTTTCCTCGAGCGAGCCCTTGCTCTTGAGCAGCACCAGCTTGCCATATTTCTGGTAACCGATGCGGACGACCTTCTCCTGGCCGTAGGAGGCGCTGACGGTTGCGGCGACGATGCTGAGCGACAGCACCGCGCGGGCGACCCAGCGTCGAAATAAACGCGTCATGAGACTATCCTCTGCATTGAAATGACCAAACGCGCGCCGATCAGGTCTGGGGATTGCGCCAGACGATGTCGCGGATCGCGATCTGCTTCGGGATCAGGCCGAGCTTGAAGAAGCGGTCGGCGACGCCCTGCTGGGTCGCGATGATGTCGTCGGTCACGGGTCCGACCGAGAAGCCCGCCCGCTTCGCCGCGATGGTCTGGATATCGAGCGGCACGCCGGTGACGGCGGCGAGCGATTTGGCGACCTCATCGGGATGCGCCTGCGCCCATGCCGCGCTCGACGTCGTGACATCGACGATCTGCTGCAGGACCGCGCCGCGATTGCGGGCGAAGTCGCGGTTGGCGATGTAGAACGAGTTGGTCTTGGTGATGTCGCGCGTCTTGACCAGGATGCGGCCGTTCTGCTTGGTCTCGGCGATCGCGAAATACGGATCCCAGATCGCCCAGGCATCGATGCCGCCATTGGCGAAGGCGGGACCGGCGTCCGGCGGCGTCAGATAGACCGGCGTGATGTCGTCATAGGTGAGCCCGGCCTTCTCCAGCGTCTGGATCACGACGTTGTGCGCGCTCGATCCCTTGGTGAAGCCGACGCGCTTGCCCTTAAGATCGGCGATTGACGTGATCGCCGAATTCTGCGGCACCAGGATGCCGGACCCGTTGATGATGGGCTGCGCCGCGGCATAGACGATGGCCGCCCCGGCGGCCTGCGCGAAGATCGGCGGGGAATCGCCGACCGCGCCGTAATCGACGCTGCCGACATTCATCGCTTCCATCATCGGCGGGCCCGAGGAGAACTCAACCCATTTCACGCTGATGCCCTGCGGCTTGAAATGATTTTCCAAGGCCTCGCGCTGGCGCGTGATGACGAGCACGCCGTTCTTCTGGTAGCCGATACGAATTTCCTTCCCGTCCGCCTGCGCCTGCGCGCCCCGTGACAGCGCAGCGGCGGCGGCCGTGACGAGCGACAGCTGGAGGAACTCACGACGCTTCATTCCAAGACTCTCCTGACGATCAAGCGCGCTATCGCGCTGCACGATCATGCGATGTCAGGATGATGGGGCGCGCGAATGAAGCTGTCGAGCACCGCACAAAAATAGCGATGCCAGCACTTCGGTGCTGGCATCGCGCGTGCCGTTTCTTTTAAGGCGCGGATCGCGTGTAGCGAATTATTTTCTTCACGCGATCGCGAGGCGGCTGCGCATTAATTGATCAGCCCGCAGCGGCGGCTTTCGATCCGACATTGACCGCGAGTTTACCATAGCGGTCCGTGAACGCCTGGGTGTCGATCTCCTCGAGCTTAATCGAGCCGTCGAGCACGCCCTTCTTCCAGGCCTCGTGCTCGGGATCGTGCTGGAACTCCGGCATCACTTCCTTCGCGAACAGCTCGAGCGACTCGCAGATGTGCTCATGGGTGTTCTTGCCGGCCTGGTTGAGCAGGATCACCTGATCGATATGCGAGGAACGGAAGCGCCGCAGCTTCTTGCGCAAGGTCTCGGGCGAGCCGATCAGGCCGCCGCGCAGCGCGGCCTCCTGCGCCTCCGGATTGTCGCGCTTCCACTTGTTGTACTCGTCCCACATGTTGACGGTGCCGGGCGCCGGGCGTTGCCGGTTCTGTGCCTGGCCGTAATAGCGCAGCGCGAACTGGAAGAAGGTCGCGCCGTCGGCGCGCCGGCGCGCTTCCTCGTCGGTCTTCGCGCACATGAAGAACGAGACCAGCGCCATGTTCGGATTGATCTCGTAGTCGGCGAGCTTCTTCAGCCGCTTGGTGATCGCGTTGTAATAGGCGTGCACCCAGGCATGCGCCGCCTCGGCGCTGACGAACTGAAAGCCGAGCGCGCCAAATCCGTTCTGCCCGGCGCGTTCGATGGTCGGCAATTGCGAGCATGCCATCCAGAGCGGCGGATGCGGCTTCTGCACCGGCTTCGGCACGACATTGCGCAGCGGGATATCGAAATATTGTCCGTGATGCTCGGTGCCGACCTTGCTGAACATCGGAAAGATCGCCTGCACGGCTTCCTCGAACACCTCGCGCTTGGTCTCCATGTCGCGGCCGAACGGCGTCAGCTCGGTGATCGAGGCGCTCTCACCCATGCCGAACTCGCAGCGGCCGTTGCTCAAGAGATCGAGGACCGCGACCCGCTCGGCGACGCGGGCGGGATGATTGGTGGTGAGCTGGAAGATGCCGTGGCCGAGCCGGATGTTCTTGGTGCGCTGGCTCGCTGCGGCAAGGAAGGATTCCGGCGCCGGCGAGTGCGAATATTCCTCGAGGAAGTGGTGCTCCACGACCCAGGCGTAGTCGTAAGCCAGCCGGTCGGCGGTTTCCAGTTGCGTCAGCGCGTTCTGGTAGAGCCTGAGCTCGTCGCCGTCGTTCCAGGGGCGCGGCAGTTGCAGCTCGTAAAAGATGCCGAATTTCATGGAGTCACTCCCAAGGTCGCTTCTTCGACCACTTATCGTGGTCTCGACCGCTTGTTGTTTTGGGGCAGTCTAGTGGCGCTCCGGATCAAGTCTAGCCTCGGGGGCGAAACCCCAATTCCGCGCAGCGGGAGACGGCTTGATCGGAACGCATGAATGTTTAGCTTGTGCTGGCCTGAGTCGCGGCGCTATCGGTCGCGCGCTCACTCTTCCGAAAGCCCATGACCACCTTCACGCCGCATCAGGACACTGCGCTGAAAGCCGTCGCCGACTGGCTGAAGGCCAAGCCCGGCCAGAACGGCACGCCGCCGGTGTTCCGCCTCTTCGGCTATGCCGGAACCGGCAAGACAACGCTCGCCCGCCACATCGCCGAAGGCGTCGACGGCGAGGTGAAGTTCGCGGCCTTCACCGGCAAGGCGGCGCTCGTCATGCGCAACAAGGGGTGCGACAGCGCCTCGACGATCCATTCGCTGATCTACCGCGCCCGCGAGTCCGGCGTCGAGCAGCCGAGCTTCGAGCTCTGGGACGACGCGCCGGCATCAAAGGCCAAGCTGATCGTGATCGACGAATGCTCGATGGTCGATGCCGAGCTCGGCCGCGATTTGATGTCGTTCGACTGCCCGCTGCTGGTGCTCGGCGATCCCGCGCAGTTGCCGCCGATCCAGGGCGGCGGCTTCTTCACCGACGCCGAGCCCGACGCGATGCTGACCGAGGTGCACCGCCAGGCGCAGGACGATCCGATCGTGCGGATGTCGATGGATATCCGCGAGGGCCGCGAGCTCGAGATCGGCCGCCACGGCGAGAGCGAGGTGGTGTCGCGCAAGGAGCTCGATCCGGACCGCGTGATGAGCGCCGACCAGGTGCTGGTCGGCCGCAACAACACCCGCCGCGCCTACAACATGCGGGTGCGGCAGCGGCAGAACATCGAGGATCCGCTGCCGGTTGCCGGCGACAAGCTGGTCTGCCTGCGCAACAACCGCAAGAAGGGCCTGTTCAACGGCGGCCTGTGGCGGGTCAAGGCGCGCGCGCAGTCGAAATCCAAGATCATCACCATGCGCGTGATGCCGGACGAGGATTTCGGCTACAAGGTCACCAAGGTCTCGGTGCGCGGCGAGTGCTTCGACGGCGGTGTCGAGGGCGTGCCGTGGGAGCAGCGCAAGCCCTATGACGAGTTCGACTACGGCTATGTGCTGACCGTGCACAAGTCGCAGGGCTCGCAATGGGACGACGTCGTGCTGTTCGACGAGAGCTTTGCCTTCCAGGACTCGCGCGCGCGGTGGCTCTACACGGGGATCACGCGGGCCGCGAAGCGGCTGAGTATCGTAGTTTGATCGTCCCGCCGGCGCCGCACTTCCATAGACCCGTCATCCTGAGGCGCGAGCGGAGCGAGCCTCGAAGGATGAATCGGCCACAGCCGGGCCGTGCATCCTTCGAGACGCCGCTCCGCGGCTCCTCAGGATGACGGGTGCAAGGCACCTACACGCCTGAATAACCAGCATTTCCTTCACGAAACCGTGTGGCCGGCGCCGTAACAAAGCGTCCCCTCGCCCGTATTTTGAAGCGTCGGAGCCGCTCGGCCTGATTGGCCAATGCCGGCTCCCGCTCTAGACTGGCCCCAATTGCGATCCCACGAGGAACCCATGCCCAAAAGCTCCCTCAGCCGCCTCTCGCTGTGCGCCGCCGCGATCGGCGCGCTGGCCGTCACAGCTTTTGCCGTTGCGCCCTCGCTTGCCGCGGAGGACGCCGTGATCATCCCGGCGCCCGCCGCAAGCGCGGCGGAATCCGGCATCAAGACCGCGGTGCTGGCCGGCGGCTGCTTCTGGGGTGTGCAGGGCGTATTCCAGCACACCACCGGCATCGTCAGCGCGGTGTCCGGCTACTCCGGCGGCAGCAAGGCGAACGCCGATTACGAGAAGGTCTCGACCGGCACCACCGGCCATGCCGAGTCCGTCGAAATCAAGTACGACCCGCAGAAGATCTCCTACGGCAAGATCCTGCAGATCTTCTTCTCCGTCGTGCACGACCCGACCCAGCTGAACCGGCAGGGCCCGGATTCCGGCACGCAATATCGCTCGGCGATCTTCACCACCAGCGACGAGCAGAAGAAGGTGGCGGACGCCTATATCGCCCAGCTCAACGCGGCCAAGGTCTACAAGAAGCCGATCGTCACCAAGGTCGGCGCGCTCGAGGCTTTCTATCCGGCGGAGGGCTACCACCAGGACTATCTGACGCTGCACCCGAACCAACCCTATATTGCCTATAACGACATCCCGAAGGTCGAGAACCTGAAGAAGATCTTCGCGGAGAACTATATCGAGAAGCCGACGCTGGTGGGCGGCACCAAGGTCACCAACTGAGGCGACGCTTCCCGTCATTGCGAGCGAAGCGAAGCAATCCATGCCGCGGCAAGCGGAAAGATGGATTGCTTCGTCGCTTCCCTCCTCGCAATGACAACCAACAAGGGAGTTTCCATGTCCGATACCAAGACCGACGGCAAGGTCCGCAAGAGCGAGGCCGAGTGGCGCAAGGAATTGACGCCGATGCAGTACGCCGTGCTGCGCGAGAAAGCGACCGAGCGGCCCTTCACCGGCGAATATGAGCATGATCCCCGCAAGGGCACCTATGTCTGCGCCGGCTGCGGGCAGACGCTGTTCGAATCCGACCAGAAGTTCGATTCCGGCTGCGGCTGGCCGAGCTTCTCCAAGCCCTCGGTCGAGAGCCATGTCGACGAGGAGCGCGACATGAGCCACGGCATGATCCGCACCGAGGTGCTGTGCTCGAAATGCGACGGCCATCTCGGCCACGTCTTCAACGACGGCCCCGGCCCGACCGGCCTGCGCTACTGCATCAACTCGGCGGCGCTGAAGCTCGACGAGAAGAAGTGACGGCTGCGATTTTTTGTCATGCGCGGGCTTGACCCGCGCATCCATCGAAAGAGAGAGCGTTTCTCCGTGATGGATTGCCGGGTCAAGCCCGGCAATGACGATGGCGGGACTGGCAAATATCACGATTTCCCGTCGAAGTTTGATCCGCCCCACGCGACCAACAGGCCGGTCGCGTGGGGCTTTGTTTTGGCTTCGGCCCCCGGCAACATCCTCGTGATCAGCTGACGGCCTTAACGACTCGCAGGCCGGAATGTGCTTTGCTCGGTCTTCGCGGGGCCGTAGGCGTCTCGCCGTGCGGCTGCCGCCTGTTCTGAGGAGGGCGCCATGTCGCTTGGACTGATCCTCATCATCCTTCTGCTGATTATCCTGCTGGGCGGCTATAGCGGCCGAATTCGCGGCTATGGCTATGGCCTCGGCCACTCCGGAATGGGCCTTTTCGGGGTGATTTTGATCGTGGTCGCGATCCTGGCCTGGCTCGACAAGATTTAAGCACCATAAACCATTGAAATAAAAGAATTTATCTTGCCGGCCCCCGTGCTATGCGCGGATTCAGCATGTGCCCTGTCAGGGGCTCTTCTGGGGTCGCATTTTTGTCAAAGAGGCCTATATTAGGGGTCGTAATGACATGTACGGCGCGCCGCCGATAATAGGCCGCCGTCCCCCAAAATCCCTTTCGCAACGCCAACTGAAAAGAACACAAGAGGTCGTCGACCATGCGTCCCCTGCGTCCGTTCAACTATAACACATCCGCCGAACTGTTCCCCGCCGCGATCCGCAAGAAGAAGCGGGCGGGTTTCGCCTATCGCCGTTTCGGCACCGCTGCCGAGGCCGTGCAGTTCGCGATGGAGCAGCTGCCGGCGGACTCGCTGAACGGCGCCTATCTCCAGGTCGAGGAAGCCCGTTTCGACCAGAACGGCATCCGCTCGCTCTATGAGAGCGAGGCCTTCCCGCTGCCGCGTCGTCCGCGCCCGGCCGCCAGCCAGACCGACGCTGACGCCGCATAAGCTTTCTACTCTTCGCTCAACGAAAAGCCCTCGGATCGATCCGGGGGCTTTTGTTTTGAGGGACATTTATTTGCGCATGATCTCCGCGCAAACGCCTTGCGTTTGTCGCGAGGGAAAACCGCTGCACAGTTTTCCGGATTATGCGCGGCGCGGCGGCTGCTTGTCGAGCCAGCGCCGCAGCATCCGCACATTGCGGATATTGGCGCGGAACATGACGTCGAAGGCATCGCCCGCCACCGGCACCATGCCGATCACGCCGTCGACGGCGACGTTGGCGAGCATCCGCGCGGTGATGTGCCAGGGCGCGCCCAGCAGACGAGCCTCGCGCACCAGCCACAGCGAGATCGCGGTGGTGATGATATCGCCGACCACCGGGATCAGGCCGATCAGCCCGTCGATGCCGTAGCGCACATTGGTGCCCGGCACGATGAAGGCGACGTCGAGCAGCCTTGCGATCATCTCCAGCCGCGCCAGCCGCTCCTCGCGCGTGAGATTGCCGAACGGATTGGCGGTGGAGTTGCGGAAGTCGAACTGGAAGCCTTCCTGAAAGGCTCCCTGAGAACCTTGGAACTGCGGATGCAGCGGGCCATCGGCGAGCTCGCGCCCGTCCTGGTCGATGACCTTGCTGCGCGCCTGCGCGCCGCCAAAAGGCGGCCGCGATCGCGCGGCGTGGGGCGTGAAGATGTCGTCCTCGGTCATGGCCATCACATGGTAACGCAGGCAGGCGGTTCAAGTTGCGTCACATTACCACTGTGTCACCTTCAAGGCCTGTTACTTCGAGGCTCCGCCGTGCTCGCTTCAGTAGACGCCCTTGTTCATGGTTCTGAGCCGCTGCGCCAGCGTCCGCATGACCTTCAGGGCAAAATGCGGCGTCTGGCTCACGAGGAAGAGAAACTGCTTTTCCGAGACCGGGACGAGCTCGACATCCGTGAGCGCCGTGGCGGTCGCGCTCCTTGGCTCATTGTCGATCAACGCCATCTCGCCAAAGATCGTGTCAGGCGCGAGGTCCGCCATGGTCTTGTTGCCGACCTGAATGCGCACGTAGCCGCTCTTGATCACGAAGAGCTCGTTGGCCTGCTCGCCCTCGCGAAAGATAATGCCGCCGGCTCGGACCAGGCGCGTTTCGATACTGTTGCCCGTCAGAAGGCTGAAGCTTGCATCTGCCACTCGAAATTCCTTTCCCCGAATCCGGACGCAGATCGGTACGTCCCGGTCGTCTGCAGCGACGGCTGAAATAAATGCGCGAACACAGAATAGAGCAGGCCCGGGATCGGCATCGCCGCTGCCCCGGACGGCCGCGGGTCGCGAGGACGACGCGGGCATGACATTGGGACTACGTTTGCGTGACGATGATATGACAGTTATGTGAAGTACGCTGGCTGTCCGGCCGTCTGGTGCGCTGACAAGACTACCGCAATGGGTGATCTATTCCGCGCCGTGCGTAGAGCGCGGCCCTGTCCGATCCCGATGCGATCATTCGCCGTTGGGCCAGAAGTCGCCGGTCACGACTTCTGCTTTTCCCTTGGTACTGAGCACCTGCCCTAATGCTGGGAAGCCGGCTGCGCCGGCGCGTGCAGCTCTTCGGCATATTTGTGCGCCAGCCAGGACGTGATCACGCCCGGGATGAAGCCGACCATTCCGTACAGGATGAACTGCACCGCGCCGCTCTCGGAGCCGTGCGAGGCATAGGTCAGCGCCGCGCCGACGAACGCCACCGCGCCGACGAGCAGCATCCGCACCACCGGCGCGATCCGCTTCACGTGCATCAGGATGTCGTCGATCGCGCCGAACATCAGCGACGGCACGATGCCGAACAGATAATTGTATTGCAGCGACTTCACGAACACGACGAGCAGCTTGGTCACCTCGCCGCCACTGGTCTCGGTCCAGTAGCCGGACTGATAGGTGGTCATGAGCAGCAGCAGGAAGCCGCCGATGAACGGCCCGATGGCTGCGAAGATCAGATAGCGTTTCATGGCGTGCCCTTGCCCGACGTCAGCCAAGTGTAACGCGGTCGCGCGACGGTTCTAGGGAAAAATCGAAAGCCGCGGCGATGTCCGGAGCTCTGCGCGTCGAATGCGCTGCAACAGCCGCTGATCTTGCTGCGATACGGAATCGCCCGGACGAAGCCGGGCGATGACATTGCTGGCAACCGGGGCGAGAGCTCAGGCCGTCACTCACCCCACGCGGCGAACGCCTCGTTGAAGGCCCGCTCGCCGGGGGCGCCCTTTTCGATCGCGATGATGGCGCGGCGCTGGTTGGTGTAGACCAGCGGCACGTCGAACCAGGAGCGCTCCTTCAAGAGCTGCAGATTGCGCGAGCGGTCGGCGTCGACATTGGAAAGGCCGACCAGGAAGAAGCCGTCGGTGACCTTGACCGCGAGCCCGGCCAACGGCGTGCCGCGCGCCTGCTCGTTCGACTTCATCAGGATGCCCGGCACGTTGCCGACGCCGCCATTGGCGAAGTCCTGCGGCAGGATGAAGGTCAATTCCGCGGTATGGCTCGCCGGCAGCGATGAATCGGTGTTGCGGCGGAACGACATCGTCATCTTGAACTTGCGATCGGGGATGTCGATGTCGGCACGCACGGCGATGTCGGGCTTCTGGTTGCCCGATCCCTTGACCTGCTCGGTGCGCCAGACCACCGAACCGACATACTGCTTGCCCTTCGGATCCGACGGATCCTCGTCATACAGCACCACGCGCTGCGCCACCGGCGCGACCGTCTCGCCCGACGACGAGGGCTGGCCGACGCGGTCGGTGATCTTCTTGCTCGCAGGCGTCGACGCGGCATCCTTCGGCGCCTCGACCGGGGCCGAGGATTTGAACAGGCTGCTGACAATGGTCATGGCCTGCTGCCGGAACAGGATGCCGGTGCCGACCAGGATCAGCAGGATGCCGATCACGATCGCGGTCTTGAACGGGAACATCGACCCGACGCGCGGCGGCTTCTTCGGCTCGCGCTCGCCGTTGCCGGCCCGCGACCGCTGCGGCGGCGGACCCTGCGGCGGCTGCGGGGTGTAGCGCTCGGCCTCCTCGATCGACTCGTCGTAGGAATACGGCGCCTCGGGATCGCCGCCGCGATTCTCCAGGCTCGGCTCGAGCCGATCGAATTCCGGCGAGGGCGACGGCACGTTGGCGTAGGTCTTGCGCGCGTTGCGGCTGGCTTGCGCCGCGGCGCGGCCGAGATCGTCGGCATCGGCGGTGATGTCACGGAAGCCGCGCACGCCCGGCGCGGCCGGCGGCACCGGCGGCGCCGCGCCTTCCGGACCGCGGCGGGGCGGGCCCGGCCGGGCCGACGGCGCCTGGGTCTCGGGCGGGACCGGCGGGTTCTGCGGCCGCGGCGGGGCCGGCGGCGGCGCGTCGGGGCGCAAATTGCGCGGCGGACGGGGTTCGGCTGGAGGCCGCGGGCGCGTGGCAGTGTCGGCGGGACCGAGCTCGGGCGGCCGGGCATTGGCGCGGCTGCCGCGGGCAACGGCCGCGCCGCCGGGGCGCGAGGCCTCGCGGGCGCGCTGCGCGGCCTCGGACTCGACCTTGCGAACCGCCTCTTCCAGCGACAGCCGTTCGCGGGTGATCTCGGACTCGGAGAGCGGCGGCTGCACGCCGCGGAGCTGCTGGATCAACGCCGTTCGCGCCCGCGCGTACAGCGCACGGCGGGCTTCGCCGGGGGCGTTGGGGTCCAATCCGGCGATGGCACGGGCGATCAGCGGGTAGTAGTCAGCCATTTCCACACAATTGGAGGGATATAGGTAATATCCCGTTAAGCCTCGAACGGATTCTGTACCAGAATAGTATCTTCACGCTCCGGGCTGGTGGACAGCAGGGCGATCGGACACCCCACCAATTCCTCGACCCGGCGAACGTACTTGATGGCTTGGGCCGGCAGGTCCGCCCAGGACCGCGCATTGGCCGTCGGCTGTTTCCAGCCCTCGATGATCTCATAGATCGGCTCGACCCGGGCCTGCGCGCCCTCGCCCGCCGGCAGATGGTCGATCTCCTTGCCGTCGAGCTTGTAGCCGATGCAGACCTTGATGCTGTCGAACCCGTCCAGAATATCGAGCTTGGTCAGCGCCAGCCCGGCAATTCCGCAGGTGCGGACAGTCTGTCGCACCAGCATGGCATCGAACCAGCCGACCCGGCGCTTGCGCCCGGTATTGACGCCGAATTCCTTGCCGCGACGGCCGATTTCCTCGCCGATCTCGTCGTTCAGCTCGGTCGGGAACGGACCCTGGCCGACCCGGGTGGTGTAGGCCTTGCAGATGCCGAGCACATAGCCGACCGCGCCCGGGCCGAGGCCGGTGCCGGTCGCGGCCTGCGCCGCCACCGTGTTGGACGACGTCACGTAGGGATAGGTACCGTGGTCGACGTCGAGCAGCGCGCCCTGCGCGCCCTCGAACAGGATGCGCTTGCCCTCGCGGCGCTTGAGGTCCAGCAGCCGCCACACCGTCTCGGCATAGGGCAGCAGCTTCGGCGCCATCGCCGACAGCTCGCCCAGGATGCTCTTGCCGTCGATCTCCGCGAGGTTGAGGCCGCGGCGCAGCGCATTGTGATGCGCCAGCAGGCGTTCGATCTTGTGCGGCAGGGTGTCGAGGTCGGCGAGGTCCATCAGGCGGATGGCGCGGCGGCCGACCTTGTCCTCATAGGCCGGGCCGATGCCGCGGCGGGTGGTGCCGATCGAGGTGATGGCGTTGGACGATTCGCGTAAGGCGTCGAGCTCGCGATGCAGCGGCAGGATCAGCGTGACGTTCTCGGCGATCCGCAGATTGTCCGGTCCGACCGCGACGCCCTGCCCCTTCAGCTTGGCGACTTCGTCGAGGAAGGCCTGCGGATCGAACACCACGCCATTGCCGATCACCGCGAGCTTGTTCGGGCGCAGCACGCCGGAGGGCAGCAACGCCAGCTTGTAGGTCTCGCCATTGATCACGAGCGTATGGCCGGCATTGTGGCCGCCCTGGAAGCGCACGACGATGTCGGCCTGTTCCGACAGCCAGTCGACGATCTTGCCCTTCCCTTCGTCACCCCATTGGGCGCCGACGACGACAACATTGGCCATTGCGAAGATGTTCCCTTCAGGTGTTTCAGACCATGATCGCGGCGAAAACGCGTCCGCCCACAGCGACCTGCATTGATATGCCCAGCCTAAATCGCGGCGCCCGGCCGCGCGCACGCAAGGCGCCTACCGGATAAAGGAAGCGGCTCGGCTGCGCAAGCAAGAAGGGGCTCGTTTACGCCTTTTAGACGGGCTACAACCCTTTGATATCCCCATTAAATTCCATGCTGCGCCCGGCCGCGCCGGGCTGGCTGGAATTTAATGTTACGGCAACGTGACGCCGGACCTGCTGTGGATTGATCGCAGCTCCTATTACGGCGATCATTCACTTAGATTAACCGGCAGGGTCCATGCCCAATTCCACCCAAGCGACGATGGCGCTGCGCAAGCTCGGCATTGCCTTCAAGCTTCACACCTATGTCTACGATTCCAGCGCCGAGAGCATCGGGCTGCAGGCGGCCGAGGCGCTCGGCGTCGACCCGAATCGCATGCTCAAGACGCTGATGGCGGAGGTTGACGGCAAGCCGGTCTGCGCCGTGGTGCCGTCCGACTGCGAGGTCAGCATGAAGAAGCTTGCCGCCGCCCTCGGCGGCAAGTCGGCCAGGATGATGCGCCCGGCCGATGCCGAGCGGCTGACCGGCTATCATGTCGGCGGCATCAGCCCGTTCGGCCAGAAGAAGAAGGTGCCGACCGCGATCGACGAGACCGCCCTCACCCACGTCACGGTCTTCGTCAATGGCGGCCAGCGCGGCCTGCAGATCGAGATCGATCCGAACGATGCCGCGCTTGCCGCCGGCGCCACGATGAAGGCGCTGGTGGCGACGCAGGACTGATCCTACGCAAGGCTGAGCCTGCGCGAGACCGATCCTGCGCGAGACCGATCCGAAGACCGGTCGCCGCGATCAATGCGAGGATTTATCCCTCATGAACTCTGCGCCGACGAAGTCGGACAGACCGGATAATTCCTCCGCCGTAATATCATTGACGTTGAGCCGCAGCTGCATGATCGCGAGGTCGAGCAGATGCGCGGCGAAGCTCGCGCCGGCCGCCCTCACGATGCTGCGCTGCTCGATCAAGACAGCGATGACGTCGCGCAAACTGCGCACTTGCACTTGATCCATGGCCCTTTGCCCGGCGCTGGCCGTTGTTAGCTGAGTTGTCATTGGGATACCGATTGTAGTGTGCTGATGGACGCCGCACCCACGGGTGGGATGTACGGCAGATGCTCGGCTTCGTCGCCGAGATGCGGGATGCGCGGGCGCATCTCGCGGATTTCGATGTCGATGGTCATCGGCGGGGGAATCAGCGTCACCGAGGCCTTCGGCCACGGCGCCGGATTCGGAGTGACGCCGGTGAAGCGATAGGCCGCGGCGATCTCGAGCGCGAGCAGTTGCAGCTCGAGCATCGCAACCCCCATCCCGGCGCAGGCGCGCGGACCGGCACCGAACGGGATGTAGGCGTCGGTGTTGTAGCGCCGCGTCAGCAGGAAGCGGTCCGGATCCTCGAAATGCCGGGGGTCGCGCTGCAGCTGCCAGGGGCAGATCAACAGCGAGGTGCCGACCTTGAGGTCGCGCCCGCCGATCGTCACCGGCTGCATCACCTCGCGCGAGAACCACCAGGCGCTGGGATAGAGCCGGCAGACCTCCTTGACCAGCGTCGCGCTCAGATTGGCGCGCTTCACCGCGTCAAGCCGCAGCTCGCCGTCGTCGCCGAGGCACTCCGCCGCCTCGTCGGCAATCTCGTCCATCAGGGCGGGATCGGCAGCCATCTGGTAGAACATCCACGCCGCAGTCGAACCTGTGGTGTGGTGGCCGGCCAGCAGCAATGTCAGGATCTCGTCCTCGAGATCGCGATCGGTCAGGCCGAGCGCCTCGAGATCGCGCAGCGCACTGCTCGAGCCGGCCTTGCGGCGCAGACGTTGCACCACCGTCGACATCGCAAGCTTGGCACAGACCCGGTTCTTGCGCCGCCGATACCAGGCCACCGGACCGAACGGCAACGCGCGGAACATCTCTTCTGCAAGATCGTCCTCGATCGCGCCCACCGCCTGAACCAGGGCTTCCTCGTCGCCGGACGACATCACCTGGGAGCCGAAGATCGCGACGCAGATCGTCCGCAGCGCCAGCATCGCGGTGACATGGTGCGGATCGAACGATCCGAGCCGCGCCAGGCTGGCGCCGACCGCGCGGATCTCGGCGCACATATGCGGCAGGAATTTCTCGACGCTGCCCTTGGCCATGTGCTTCTGCAGCACCGCTCGCCGCCGCTTGTGCTCCTCGCCGCTCAGCATCAGCGAGCTGCGGCCGAGCACCGGCGTCAGCTTCTTGATCAGCTTGCCCTTTCCGATGTCGGTCTCCGGCGCCTTGAGGATCGGGCGCAGCAGATCCGGATCGTTCACCAGGAACACCGGCGCGGGACCGAGTTGCAACGGCACCAGCCCCAGCGCGGACTCGTTGCCGCGCGTCAGCAGCAGACGCAGCGGATCACGCTGGAATGCTCGAACGTCCGAGAACATGTGAAGCATCGTGGATCTCCAATTGCCGTCCAAGGTCGAGGAATTTGGTCAGGCCGGGATTGGCGGCGAGACCGAGCGGGATTTCTCCGGCGAGCGCCGTCAGCGGGCGGCCCGTGCGATCATTGCCGATCACCTGCGGCGGGCCGTAGCGGCGGGTGCGGATGTCCATGCGGGTGAGAAAACGCTCATAGGAGAGGTCAGCCAGCGCGACGAGCGCCTTCGCTCCGCGCAGCTCGGCGAAGCGGAACATCAGCGCGTAGTTCACGCGTGCGGCCTGCGACCTCGCAACGTTCGGCAGCACGCCGAAACGGCTGATCTCCCAGGCGTCGCGGCTGGTCGGAAAGCGACGCAGCGCAAGCTGCGGGAAGACCGACTTGGTGAGATAGGGATAATCGGTGCGGATAGCCCGGAAACCGCCGACGAGCTCGACGCCGGAGAACAACAGGCAGTGCTCGGTATACCAGCAGTCGAACTGATCGCGTTCGACATCCCCGACCGTGGTCAGAAGCCAGCCGCAATGGTCGACGAACAGGCGCTTGCGCAGCCGCAACATCGCCCCGACATGCGCCGGATCAAGCTCTTCCCTGGTAATGAGGGCATGGTAGCCGTCCAATGAATGAAGCATTTGTCCCTTCCTCCAAATGCGGGAACATCTGGAACAAAAGGGGTTAACTGTGGTACCCCCTAAAACCGGGGGTTTTCGTCAATGGGCCTGGTAGACGCGATTTCGACCATCGAGGCGTCGGATACCATCGACGAGCTCAGCTCGTCATTGCATCGCGTTGTCCAGAATTACGGCTTCTCGGGCTTTGCCTTTGTCGATGCCGGCCGGCCCGACCTTGATCTGCCCTATCATATCGGCACATTTCCCGATGCCTGGAAGCGGGCGTATGTGCAGAACGAGTTCGTTCATGCCGATCCGGCGCTGGCGCGGTCACGACGTACCAACACGCCGTTCAGCTGGAGCAGCCTGAAGCTGCCGGAGCGAAGCGGACGCAAGCGACCGCCCGAGGTCAAGACGATGGATGCCGCCCGGGAGTTCGGATTCAAGGACGGCTTCGTCGTTCCCTTCCACTATCGCGACCGGCTCGGCGCGGTGCATTCGAGCTCGACGGTGTTCTTCTGGGAAGACGAGCCGCGCGACTTCGACAAGCTGTTCGTCTGCCATCGCCATGAACTGCATCTGTTGATGATTTACTGGGTGCAGCGGGCGATGGACATCGTCAACCGCGACCAGCGCAACGCGCCGACCATCCTCAAGCCCGCGGACGCCGCCGAGACCATCAAGCTCACCGGGCGGGAAAAGGAAGTGATCGCCTGGGCGGCGCGCGGCAAGACCGTGGCCGACACCGCGCAGATCCTCGGCATTTCGCCGGAGACGGTGGAAGGCTTCATCAAGCAGGCGCTGCGCAAGCTCGAGGCCTCCAACAAGACCCATGGGGTGGCCAAGAGCATCGCGCTCGGGATCATCGATTTGTGAGCGGCGCCGCGCAGCCATGGCGGCGCTCCCGGGGCTGCCGCCATGCCGACCGCATCGCCCTGCCAGGACCAGACACCGCGATATGTGGCGCGGTCACACATCCGGTTGGGTTCATCTCCCCTGTCGCCCCCTGATTGCATTCGCGCACGGTCTTGATAATAAGGGCTGTGGCCGGATGACGCTGATGCGAGCATCCCAGACCAGGGTGCGCACTGCGGTGCCCGTCCGGCGCGACTGCCCGGCCGGCGTAGAGGCGCGGATCATCCTGCACGTTGCCCGGTACGGCAGGACCCGTTGTCCAGCCGCATGATCCGTAGAAGTCCCATCGCGACGAACCGCCGGTTCATTTGCTACCAACTTTTGTAGCGGAAATGCTGTCCACGGACCTAGCTGGAGATGGTCTGAACGCATCATGAGCACATCACAGGACGACCAAATCGACCAATTGGTGCAGGCGCGCTGGCGCGCCATCGGGCTGTCGCAGGCGGATCTCGCCGAGATCCTGTGCGCCGGGGCCTCCCTGCAAAAGAATGGCGTCGACGGCACGGTGAAGATCGATACCGGTCGCCTCGCGACCGTAGCCGAGATGCTCGGAATCGCCGCCGACATCCTCAACCGCCGGCCGGTCACGGCAGCGCCGACGCAAGCCGGCCAGACGGCGGAATCGCTGCAGTCCCTGCTCGAACTGCGCATGCTGCGGGTGTTTCGCGACGTGCAGGACCCCGACACCAAGCGGATCCTGATCGAGCTCGCCGAGCAGATCGTCAAGCGCCAGACCACGCCGCCGGAGACCGGCTAGGACCAAGCGTTCGATCCCCTGCGCGACCGGCGCGGGGCTGGCCCGGCCAGGCGCCGTCATGCTGCCTTGGTGAAGGGGTCTTCGCGCATGGTCGCGATGCGTCTATCCCCATTGATGGAATGACGAAATCCGTGTCTGTGATCCGAGCCGGGGAGATCCATACCGGCCCGGCGGTGCCAGCCGGGCAGGCCGCGGCGTCGTGAACCCGGGCCCTCTTTATGTCTGCCTCCGATTCCACCACATCAACGCCTGCGGCCGGCTCCTGGATCGCCAACCAGCCCTATCTGCTGCTCTGCATCACTGCGACATGCTGGGCCGGCAATGCGATCGTCGGCCGCCTCGCCGCCGGCCACATTCCGCCGGTGACGCTGTCGTTCCTGCGCTGGTCGGCGGCATTCCTGATCATCCTGCCGTTTGCCTGGAAGCACCTCGTCCGCGACTGGCCCGTGATCCGCAACAATCTCGGCATCATGGTGCTGATGTCGATCACCGGCATCAGCGCCTTCAACACGCTGCAATACTGGGCGCTCGAGCACACCCAGGCGCTCAACACGCTGCTGCTGCAATCCGCGGCACCGCTGGTGGTCGCGCTGTGGTCGCTGATCCTGCTCGGCGCACGGCTGACGCTGGCGCAATTGTTCGGCGTGCTGCTGTCGCTCGCCGGCGTACTGGTGATCCTGCTGCACGGCGATCTCACGACGCTGTCGAAGATCGAGTTCAACAAGGGCGATCTGATCTTCATCGTCGCATTGGTGATCTTCGCGCTGTATTCGGTGCTGACCCTGAAGCGGCCCAAAATCCACGGCCTGTCGGTCGCCGCCTTCACCTTCGGCTGCGGCGCGCTGGTCCTGATCCCGCTCTACATCTGGGAACTCGGCGCGCGCCCGGTGATGCAGCTCACGATCAACAATCTGCTGTCGCTGTTCTATGTCGCGGTGTTCCCCTCGACACTGGCCTATCTGTGCTTCAACCGCGGTGTGCAGCTGATCGGCGCCAACCGCGCGGCACCGTTCTTCCACATGGTTCCGGTGTTCGGCACCATCATGTCGATCGTGTTCATCGGCGAGCATCCGCAGGCCTTCCATTTCATCGGCTTCGCGCTGGTGCTGGCCGGCGTCTTCGCGGCGTCGCGGAAGCAGAGCGCGTAATTCTCCTCTCCCTCTCCCCGTTCTTACGGGGAGAGGGTTGGGGTGAGGGGCTCGCTCCGCGAGGACGGCGAGAGACGAATGCGCGGAGACTCCCCTCACCCGGACCGCATTCCGCTGCGCTGCATGCGATCCGACCTCTAAGAGCGAGCTTCGCTCGTCTCGACCCCGCAAGCGGGGCGAGGTAAGGAAAGCCCGCGGTGACTATCGGCGGCAAATCCGCTATCAGCTAGTGTCCCGAATCCGAAGTTCGCATCATTTGCCGCACCTTCGGATCGAACTTCGGATTCGATGAGGACACTAGCAAACTTATGATTCTAGTGTGCTTTATGAATGCGAAGTTCGTGAAAGTGGTTGCCGCGAAATCGCACGAACTTCGCATTCAGCACACTAGGGTCTGCTTCGCAGACGGGTTTTACGCATGGCGCGCGCCAGCAATCTCTTGATCGGCACCCTGACGCTGGCCCTGGTCGCCGGCTCGCTCGGCGGCTGGCTGGGCTATCAGCGCTATGCCGGCATCAAGCGGATGGTGCCGTTCCGCGTCATCTTCGAGGGCTCGGCCTCCGGCCTGCGCCGCGGCGGCAGCGTCAACTTCGCCGGCGTGCGGATCGGCGAGGTGGTCTCGATCAGGCTCGACCGGCACCGCGTGGTGGCGATGACGCGGATCGAAGGCAACGCCCCGATCAAGAAGGACACCCAGGCCGGCCTCGAATTCCAGGGCCTGACCGGGATCGCCTCGATCTCCTTCACCGGCGGCACCGACGATGCTCCGCCGCCGACGCTCGGCGCCGACGGCATTCCCGAGCTGACGGCCGACGCCGAAGGCACGATGGGGATCCAGGAGAAGCTGCGAGTCGCGCTGCGCAATGTCGACCGCGTCATCAGCGAGAATGAGGCCGACATCAAGGACTCGCTGCTCGGGCTTGAGAACTTCACCAATTCGCTGTCCGGCAATGGCGAGCTGATCGCCGGCTTCATCGACGCCGCCGACGACGGCATCAGCGCGGTCGACGCCAAGATGAACTCGGCCGACAAGTTCCTGAAAAGCTTCGGCAGCGACAAATATGGCGGCGAGCTGCTGCCGACCGTGATCTCGCTGCGCGAGCTGATCCAGAGCTTCGACAAGAAATCCAGCGCCATGATCGCCGAGACCCGCAAGACGCTCAGCGACGTCAGCCAGTCCGTCAACAAGTTCAACGAGAAATTTGTCGGGCCCGCCGGCAGGCGCTAGATCATGATGCGTTTCCATGGAATCGCATCATGATCTCATCTCTTTGTTTGAGCATGATCTTTTCGGAAAACCGGTATCCACTTTTCCGGATCATGCTCTAGTCTGGCCTTCCGACCAAGAACCAAGAACAACGGAAACGCTCAACGTGCACGACCGGACCGCAGCCCCCTCTCCGCCTCCCGTAACCGTCAACCGCGCAGCACCCGCCGTACCGCGGCATCTGCGGCGCTATCTCACGCTCGACGATTTCGAGCCGCAGGCGCGCCGGCTGCTGCCGAAATTCCTCTACGGCTACATCTCCGGCGGCGCCGAGACCGATATGGCCCGCACCGACAATCGCCGGGCGTTCGAGGAATACGGCTTCGTGCCGCGGGTGCTGCAGGACGTCTCCGGCCGCGACCAGACCACGACGCTGTTCGGCAAGAGCTACGCCTCGCCGTTCGGCATTCCGCCGATGGGCTCGTCCGCGCTGTGCGCCTATCGCGGCGACATCGTGCTGACGCGCGCCGCTTCTGCCGCCAACATCCCGATGATCCTGTCGGCCTCCTCGCTGATCACGCTGGAGGACGTTCGCGCCGCCAATCCTTCGGCCTGGTACCAGGCCTATCTCGCCGGCCTTCCCGAGCGGATCGAGCCGCTGGTCGACCGTGTCGCCGCCGCCGGCTACGATACCTTCGTCGTCACCGCCGACGTGCCGGTGCCGCCCAACCGCGAGAACAATATCCGCAACGGCTTCCAGGTGCCGCTCGAGATCACGCCGCGGGTGTTCTGGGACACCGTCACCCATCCCGACTGGCTGCTCAACACCTGGGCGCGCACCGTGTTCAATCACGGCATGCCGCATTTCGAGAACATGGACGCCAAGCAGGGCCCGCCGGTGCTGTCCAAGAATTTGATGCGCAACATCGGCAGCCGCGACCAGCTGGCCTGGAAGCATGTCGAGCTGATCCGCAAGCGCTGGAGCGGCAAGCTCGTGGTCAAGGGACTGATCGCGCCGGAAGACGCCCGGCTGGCGCGCGAGCATGGCTGCGACGGCGTCATGGTCTCCAACCATGGCGGCCGCCAGCTCGACTACACCGTCTCCGGCTTGCGCACGCTGCCGGAGATCGCGGCGCAGAAGGGCAACATGACCGTGATGGTCGACGGCGGCATCCGCCGCGGCACCGACGTGATCAAGGCGCTGGCGCTCGGTGCGGACTTCGTCTGGGTCGGCCGGCCGTTCCTCTATGCCGCCGTGGTCGCGGGCGAGGCCGGCGTGGCGCGCGCGATCTCGCTGCTGCATGCCGAGATCGACCGCGACCTCGCGCTGCTCGGCATCCGCAGCCTGAAGGAGATCACTCCGGACCTGGTGCGGAAGTTCTAGAGCGTTTTCGAGCGAAGTGGATACCGGTTCGGGTGAAGAAAACGCGTCACAACAAGAGTCTGGAGCCCCGTTGCGATTTTATCGGAACGGGAAAGGCTCCAGGCTCACGCATAGCGCGCCGCGCCCATGCACAGCGCGGTGATCGCGAGCAGCCCGGCGGCGATGCGCTGGGCGACCGCCAGTCGCGAGCGTGCGGCTGACGTATCGTCCGCGCTGCTGCGCAGTTGCCGGACCGCGCCGCCGCCGACGATGACCTGCACGGCGATTGCGGCCAGTGCCGCGATCGCGCCACCGGCCAGAATCTGCTCCGACAGCCCGAACGACCCTTCATGGACCAGGCGCCAGAGCGTGGCGCCGGTCACGATCGCGACCGTCGCGGCGCCGATTTGCGGAAACAGCAGCTTTTCGCCGCCGAGGCCGCCGGTGCGCGCCAGGGTGAAGCTCGAGCCGGCCCAAAACACCGATGACAGGACGTGAAGGGACAACGCTATGATGAGGGCGGTCTGCATGATGTCGCTCCGGATGGGCATTGGAAATTAGATATACATAATGTATAGTCAATCTGACGAAAGCAAGGCAAACCGATGCCGCCGCGCAGCTATGTGAGCCCGGCGCGCAGCGCCGCCGCCGCCGAAACCCGCGAGCGCGTGATCGAGGCCGCCTCGCGCACATTGCGCGACGAGAGCATCGCGCGCTTCTCGCTGGATACGGTGGCCAAGGCGGCGGGCGTGACCCGGCTGACCGTCTACAACCAGTTCGGCTCGCGGCGCGGGCTGCTCGAGGCGGTGTTCGACGAGATCGCGCGCCATGGCGGGCTGCACCAGCTCGCCGACGCCATGACGATGGCCGATCCGCGCGCCGCGCTCGACCGGATGGTGGAGATCTTCTGCGGATTCTGGAGCCGGGATTCCGCGGTCGGCCGGCTGCATGACGCGATGGCGACCGATCCCGAATTCGCCGAGGCCGTGCGCGAGCGCAACGAGCGCCGCCGCCGCGGCGTCACCGCATTGGTCGACCGCGTCGCGGGCAAGGGCGCGTCACAGCAGGCCCGCAGCGACGCCGTCGACCTGATCTTCGCGCTGACGAGCTATCCGACCTTCGCGTCGCTGAGCGCGGGGCGGTCGAGCGATGATGTCTGCCGTGTCGTGCAGAGCGCCTGCCACGCGGCGCTGGCACCGCTAATCAACCCGTCATCCTGAGGAGCCGCGAAGCGGCGTCTCGAAGGATGAATCGGCCCCAGTCGGGCCGTCGACCCTTCGAGACGGCCGCGTTGCGGCCTCCTCAGGGTGACGGTGCTACGAAGGCTTGAACTTGCTGTAGGCCTCGCGCGTCGCGATGATGACGTGCTCCTCGCAGCCGTTGCGGCGGTGCGGGTCGCAGCGGTCTTCGTAGTCGGCCGAGGTCATCATGTCGATGAAGGCGGCGACGCTCGGGTAGTAGACCAGCGCGAGATAATCCCAGCGCTGGCCGGCCGGCTCGCCCAGCGCGACCGTCTCGGCGCTGCCGGTCCACAGCAGCGTGCCGCCGCGCGCCTTGATCATCGGGACGGTGAGCGCGCTGTAGCGCAAATAGGCATCCCAGCCCGAGCCGTCGCCGTCGAGCGACCGCGCGCGAAACCGCATCAGATTGACCATCACGACCGGCGCCTCGCGGTCCAGCTCGTTCAGGCCTTTGACGTTCAAGAGATCGACACCCATCACCGCTCCCGCCCAAGGCACATCGGTCTAGCCGCAACGATTATGTCACATCGCGGGACTAGCCTGAAATACCGCCGAGCCGTAAGCTCAGGTCAGCTCTCGGAGGTCAAGGCCGTGATGACCCTTCCAGAACTAGCGGCCGACGCGCTCGGCAAGTTCCTCGGCGAGTACATGCAGCGCCGGTTCGGCTCTTCGCAGACCCAGCTGGTGGAAATGGTGCCCTCGATCGCCCGGATCGCGCTCGAATGCATCGGCAACAGCGACGCGCTCTATCACAATGTCGAGCACACCATGCTGGTGACGCTGGCCGGCCACGACATCCTGCGCGGCCGCGCGCTGCACTCGCATATGAGCGCCGAGGATTATGCCCATGTCATCATCGCCTGCCTCACCCATGACATCGGCTATGTGCGCGGGCTGTTCGAGGCCGACGGCCAGGACGGCTATCTGGTCGATGCCGACGGCCGCAAGATCATCCTGCCGCGCGGCTCGTCGGATGCGGCGCTGATGTCCTACCACGTCGATCGCTCCAAGATCTTCGTGATGGAGCGGCTCAAGGGCGTCACCCTGCTCGACAAGGAGCGCATTGTGCGTGCCATCGAAGGCACCCGCTTTCCGCTGAGCGCCCCTGATGACGACGAGGATTTCGGTGAAGAGGCCACCCTGCTGCGGGCCGCCGATTTGATCGGCCAGCTCGGCGATCCCCACTACATCCGCAAGGCCAATGCGCTGTACATCGAATTCGAGGAGGCCGGACTGAACCGCCAGCTCGGCTACGATTCGCCGGCCGATCTCGTCGACCGCTATCCGCGGTTCTACTGGGACAGCGTCGCCCCGCATGTGCAGAAGGCGATCCGCTACCTCAACATCACCTCGAGCGGACGGCAATGGATCGCCAATCTCTACAGCAACGTGTTTCGCGCCGAGCGCGACATCTCGCTGTCGGGGCCGCAGAAATAGGCGGCGGGCCGACGAAGACCCATCCCCGTCATCCCCGCGCAAAGGCTTCGCCTTTGTCGCTGGAGGTGCGAGCGGAGCGAGCCTCGAAGGATGAATCGGCCACAGCCGGGCCGTGCATCCTTCGAGACGCGCTCCGCGCTCCTCCAGCGACAAAGGCGAAGCCTTTGCGCGGGATGACGGAATTGAGCTTTCGTCGCGCTGTGCTTGACGACGAGTTCGACCACGCATGGCTCCAATCCGCTCTTTCGTCTTGTCGCGGCGGCGGATTCGGGCACAACATCCGCCCGATAATGACCGCCTTGCCCGCACCTGCCACAACGCCACGCCGCTCGCCGCTCAACTGGCTCAATAACCAGCCCTATCTGCTGCTCAGCCTGACGTCGCTGTTCTGGGCCGCCAACATCGTGCTGGCGCGCCATGTCGGCAGCCATGTGCCGCCGGTCACGCTGACCACCATCCGCTGGTTCGGCGTCTTCCTGATCCTGTTGCCGTTCGCCTGGCCGCATCTGAAGCAGGACTGGCCGAAGCTGCGCAGCGCCCTGCCGCTGATGCTGCTGCTGTCCGCGGTCGGTTTCGCCTTCAACAACGCGATCTCCTACTGGGCAATGCAGTACACCGAGGCGCTGAATGCGCTGCTGATCCAGTCGGCGGGGCCGCTGTTCGTGGCGCTGTGGTCGCTGATCCTGTTCGGCGTGCGGCTGACGCCGGCGCAGCTGGCTGGCATCGCGATCTCGCTGGCCGGTGTGCTGACCATCATCCTGCGCGGCGACTTCTCCGCGCTCGCCGGTATCAGCTTCAACCGCGGCGACATCATGTTCGGCGCCTCGCTGGTGTCGTTCGGGCTCTATTCGGCGCTGATCCCGCGGCGGCCGAAAATCCACCAGCTCTCGCTGATCTCGTTCACCACCTGCTGCGGTGCGCTGATGCTGCTGCCGGTGGCGGCCTGGGAGTTCGCCAACGGCGTGACGCTGAAGTTCGACTTGCTGACCGGCGCAACGCTCGCCTATGTGCTGATCTTCCCGTCCACGCTCGCCTATCTGTTCTTCAACCGCGGCGTCGCGCTGATCGGTCCGAACCGCGCCGCGCCGTTCTTCCATCTGGTGCCGGTGTTCGGCTCGGCGATGGCGATCCTGCTGCTCGGCGAGACGCTCGCGCCGTTCCATCTGATCGGCTACGCGCTGGTGCTCGCCGGCGTCATCATCGCCTCGCGGCAAGGATCGGCCAAGACGTCGGCGAAGCACTAGACTAGCCAACCTTGCGCAAGCCGGCGGATTTGCGTGGCGAATGCGACTTTGCCGCCAGGGTTTCCGTGATGAAGTCGATAAACCGCCTCACCTTGGCCGGCACGTGGTTACGCGAGGCGTAATAGACGTAGAGCGGAAAACGCTCGTCGGGCCAGTCCGGAAACAGCTCGATCAGCGCGCCGCTCCTCAGGTGATCGTCGAGGCCGAGATCGATCACCTGCGCGATGCCGAAGCCGGCCAGGCAAGCGCCGAGCTTGGTTCCCGAATCGGTCACGGTGAGCCGCCCGTTAACCGCGACCGGCACGACCTCGCCGCCGCGCCGAAACTCCCAATCGAAGGGACGCCCGGTCGCCGCGTCGATTGCATGGATGCACTGATGGTCGCGGCTTGCCAGCTCCCGCGGATCAAGCGGCCGGCCGTGTCGTTCGAGATAGATCGGCGAGGCCACGGTGAGCACGCGCGTATCGAGTACGCGGCGCGCAATCAGCGCCGACGGCGTCGGCTCGCCGAAACGCACCGCCAGATCAAAACCGTCGCTGACCAGATCCGCGATCCGGTCGCGGGTCTCGATACGCAGCTCCATCCCTGGATTCTGCAGCAGGAACTCGCTCAGCTTCGGCGACAGCACCATGCGGGAGAACAACGGGTCGACATTGACCCGCAGCCTGCCGCGAACCGCATCGCGCGATTTCGAGGTCTCCGCCGCCGCCTCGCCGATCCCGGCCAGATGCGCGGCAACCCGCTCGCACAGCGCGCGTCCTTCCTCGGTGAGCTCGACGGCGCGGCTCGTGCGGTGAACCAGCCTGGCATCGAGGCGCGCCTCGAGCTTCGCGATCGCCTTGCTGACCCCGGATTGCGTCATGCCGAGCCGTTCGGCGGCCCGGCCAAAACTGCGCGCATCCGCCAGCGCCGCGAGGACCACCAGGCCGCCAACCAGCCGACCATCAACTTCGTCCATGCCGATGCCTCTCAGTCATCCAAGAGATGACCGCCCAGTCGTAGCACTCCGCCACCATATCGGCCACTGTCGGCGCAGATCACCGGTTCGATCCGGTGCGGCCACCGCCACATCAACCGCCAAGGAGATTTTGCAATGAGCGACATCGAGGCCATCGCATCCGCGATCGATGGATATTTCAACCTGATGTATGACGTCGACGATAGCCGGTTCTGCGACGTCTTCGCCGATGCCTGCATCGTGCACGGCATCCGGGACGGCAAGCACACGGTGCGGTCGGCCGCCGAATTCCGCGACTTCATCCGCAGCCGTCCCTCGCCGGCGTCGATGAAATCGCCGCGCGAGGAGGCCATCATCAGCATCGACCAGACCGCGTCCGATCTGGCCGTCGCCAAGGTGCGCGTCAGGGCCGGCCAAACCGGCTTCATCGATCATCTGGTGTTTCATCGCATCGACGGCCGGTGGCTCATCACCACCAAGGCGTTTCACGTCGCGCAGGTCTTCCCGGCGGGATCGTAGCGTCCCCACGACTGAATTTCTGACTATCGGAATAATGGCACTGATTTGCCCGACGTGTCAAGTTGCCTGGTCGGGCGCCGGCCGCCACCGGCTCCTTTGCATGGGGTTGTTTTCGATATTTTGGCAGCGCGCCCTGCGACGGCCCGGGAGCGGCCATGCGGCGAAAGGCTGCTCCCGGCACGGCTTCCGCGGCCATGGCGGCCGGGTTAGCTTCGGCCGCAATGGGCCTGTTCAGGGCCTGCGCGGGGGGACGACGACATGATCATGGGATTGAGACGATATCGCTGCCTGGCGGCCGCAGCCGCCGCCGCGCTTGCGGCGATATCCGGGGCGGCACTTGCCCAGACCTATCCCACCCGCAACATCACGCTGGTGCTGCCGTTTGCCGCCGGCAGCGGCACCGACACCACGACGCGGCTGATCTCCAAGGAGCTCGGCGTTGCGCTCGGCGTCGGCATGGTGATCGACAACCGGGCCGGCGCCAACGGCTCGATCGCGGCGAACTATGTCGCCCGCTCCGCGCCCGACGGCTACACGCTGTTCGTCACCACGAACACGACGCACTCGGCCAATCCGTATCTGCTCAAGACCATGAACTACGATCCGATTAAGGATTTCACGCCGATCGCGCGCACCGGCGACCTGCCCTTCATGCTGGTGATCCATCCGGACATCCCGGCGAACTCGGTCGCCGAGCTGATCGCGCTCGCCAAGAAGGAGCCGGGCAAGTACAGCTACGCCAGCGGCTCGTCGTCGGCGAGCGTCTCCGGCGCGACCTTCGCGCGCCTCGCCGGCATCGACCTGCTGCATGTGCCCTACAAGAGCTCACCGCCGGCACTGACCGACGTCATCGCCGGCCGCATCTCGATGATGTTCATCGACGTGCCAACCGGGCTGCCGCACGTCAACGCCAAGGTGCTGAAGCCGCTCGCCGTCACCACCAAGCGGAAGTCGGCGCTGCTGCCGGACCTGCCCACGATGGACGACACCGTGAAGGGCTTCGATATCACCTCCTGGCAGGGCTATCTCGGCCCCGCCAACATGCCGAGGGACGTCGTGGTCAGGCTGAATGCGGAGATCCGCAAGATCATCGAGCGGCCGGACATCAAGAGCCAGCTCGCCGAGCGCGGCATGGAGGCATTCTCCGGCACGCCCGAGGAGTTCGAGGCATTCCTCAAGGAGCAGCTCGTGCTGTGGGAAAAGCTGATCGCCGACGCCGGAATCGAGAAGCAGTAGAGACACCCGTCATTGCGAGCGAAGCGAAGCGACGAACTCTGCCAACTCCGTCATCCTGAGGAGGCCGCAACGCGGCCGTCTCGAAGGATCGACGGCCCCACTGGTGGCCGTGCATCCTTCGAGACGCGCGCAAGAGCGCGCTCCTCAGGATGACGGGGATACGGATTCGTAGGGTGGCGTAGCGTCGCTACCCCACCCTACGCGGCTCGCTTACGCCGCGCGCACCTTCTGCAGGAACTCGTCGACCGCGTTGCGCAGCATGCCCGATTGCGTGTCGAGCTCGCGGGCATTCGACAGCACGTCGCCGGCCGCGGTGCCGGTGGCGGCGGCCGCTGACGTGACGCCGCCGATATGGGCGGAAATCTCGCTCGAGCCGGCCGCGACCTGCTGGATGTTGCGCGCGATCTCGCGCGTCGCATCGCCCTGCTGGTCGATCGCGGTCGAGATCGAGGCGGTGATCTCGCTCATCTGCGCGATCGTCGCTGTGATGCCGCCGATCGAGGTCACCGCCTCGCCGGTGGAAGCCTGCATCGCGGCGACCTGCGCCGAGATCTCCTCGGTCGCCTTCGCGGTCTGGTTGGCCAGCGCCTTCACTTCAGAGGCGACCACCGCGAAACCGCGGCCGGATTCGCCGGCGCGCGCCGCCTCGATGGTGGCGTTGAGCGCGAGCAGGTTGGTTTGGGCTGCGATCGAGTGAATCAGCTTGACCACCTCGCCGATCTTCTCGGCGCCGGTGGAGAGCGCCTGCACGGTCGCGTTGGTGCGCTCGGCATCGGCCACCGCCTGGCTCGCGACCTCGCTGGAGCGCGCCACCTGGCGGGAGATCTCCGCAACCGAGCTGGAGAGCTCCTCGGCGGCGGCGGCGACGGTGCCGACATTGTTGGAGGCGCTGTCGGACGCAGCGCCGACGGTCGCGGCCCGCGCGCTGGCGTCGCTTGCGGTCGCGGTCATCGATTGCGCCGTGGTCTGCATGCCGGCGGCAGCGGAGGCCACCGTGCGGACAATGCCGTTCACGCTGCGCTCGAAATCGTTGGCGATATTCTCCATCGCACCACGGCGCTCGGCCTCCGCGCGTGCTTTGGTCTCGGCCTCGGCCTGTTCCAGGCCGCGGATGCGAACCGCGTTGTCCTTGAAGACCTGAACCGTGGCCGCCATTCCGCCGACCTCGTCACCGCGGCCGACGCCGGGGATGTCACCGTCGAGCTTGCCGTCGGCGATGTCGCGCATGCGGGCGCCGAGCAGGTTGAGCGGACGGGAGATGCTGCGGCCGATCAGCCAGGCGACCGAGCCGGAAACGATGCCGATGCCGAGGATCGCGAGGCCGAGCAGCCAGGCAATCGGCCGCATCTTGGCATCGATATCGTCGAGATAGGCGCCGGTGCCGAGATACATATCGAAGCCGGGGACCGCGACGGCGTAGCCGAGCTTGCGGATCGGCGTCTCCTGGCCGGGCTTCACATAATCATAGAACAGCAGGATCTCGCCCTTGGCCTTCACGCCGTCCATCAGTTCCTGCGAGAGCTTGCGACCATTGGTCACGACGTCCATGCGATTGGTTCCGACCTGCTTCGGATCGGGCGCCAGCACCGTGATGCCGCTGTAGTCGGTGCCGAACAGATAGCCGGCGCCGTTGTCGTAGGTCAGGGTGTTGGCACGCTTGCCGAACTCGGCGAGTGCCGCTTCCCTGGTCAGCTTGCCGGCATCGACATCCTTCTTCAGGCCCGCCGCCATGTTCTTCGCCATCTCGACGATGGCCTTGGCCTGGTCGATGCGCGCATTCAGCATCTCCCGCTGCATCAGGTGACCGGCGAGGATGCCGGCCGTGCACAGGCCAAGGAGGGTCACCCCCACCAGAATGCCGAGCTTGGGGGTGATCTTCAGATTTGACAGCTTCACGGGGGTCTCCAGAAGAGGCGGGGAACGCGACGCGATTGGCGGATTGATTCCGCGCACCGTAATGTGAGACCCTTTACCTGTTGGTTACGGAGGTTCCCCGTAGAAGCCCGGAGAATCAGGCCGCGGACCAACCGGCAATTGTGGAGAGAACAGCGCAGCTCGCGTACAAGCATGGGAAGGCGGCGACCCCAGCCGCGCTCCAAGAAGCAAGAAGAAGCAAGATCAAGAAGCAAACCAGCAAGAAGCAAGAACAGCAGACTCACATCGGGAGCAGACAATGTCGAAATTCAGGGTGGTCACGCCGAAGGGCGCGAGCTTCACGGTCGCCGGCGGCGGCTACGATTATGAGCGCGAGGCGCTCGATCCGATCGGCGCCGAGATCGTCGAGGCGCCGGCCAATGAGGCCGAATTCATCGCCGCGGCACGCTCCGCGGACGCGATCTACGCCAAGGGCATGCCGATCACCAAGGCGGTCATCGACGCGCTCGAGAACTGCAAGGTGATCACGCTCGGCAGCGTCGGCGTCGACTCGGTCGACGTCAAGGCCGCGACCGCCCGCGGCATCCCCGTCACCAACATCCCCGACACCTTCATCGAGGAGGTCGCCGACCACGCCATGATGCTGCTGCTCGCCGGCTTCCGCCGCCTGATCGAGCAGGACAAGATGGTGCGCACCGGCCGCTGGGCCGAGGGCCGCCCGGCGCTTCTGAAGATTCCGCGGCTGATGGGCCAGACGCTCGGCTTCATCTCGTTCGGCCGGGTCGCCCGCGCTGTCGCCAAGCGCGCCGCGCCGTTCGGCCTCAGAATGGTGGCCTACGATCCCTTCATCCAGGAAACCCTGATGTACGACCACGGCGTGATCCCCTCGACGCTGTCGGAGGTGCTGTCGCAGTCGGATTTCGTCTCGATGCACGCCCCGGCGCGGCCCGAAGTGCACCACATGCTGACCGAGAAGCATTTTCGCCAGATGAAAAAGTCGGCGATCTTCATCAACACCGGCCGCGGCGCCACGGTCGACGAGGAATCGCTGATCAAGGCGCTGCAAGAGGGCTGGATCGCCCACGCCGCGCTCGACGTGCTGGAAAAGGAGCCGCCGTCGCACAACAATCCGATGCTCGGGATGGACAATGTTACCTTGACCGCCCATGTCGCCTCGGCGTCGGCACGTTTTGACGAGGCGCGCAAGCGCCGGGTGGGCTACGAATTGTCACTAGTGCTGCAAGGCATGTGGCCGGTAAGCTGCGTCAACCCGTCGGTGCTGCAAAACACCGCGTTGCGCCGCTGGCAGCCCGTCAGCATGGATCGCGGTCCGAACAGCTAGGGCGGGAATGCGTTTTTCGTGCGGGGCCCGTCTCTTGCGGGCCCTTTGTGCGGCTGGCGCCGAGACCAAGAGACCTTCACCGGCGGCCAAACGCCGGGAAGGAAAAACAACAACGAAACAATAAGAACGGGAGTGCGAACGACATGAAGTACGAGATCACGCGTCGCGACGCGCTGGTGCTGGGGGCTTCCGCGGCGGCGCTGGCGGTCACCGGCGCTTCGGCGCAGGAGGCGTCGAAGGTGAAGGCAGCCGACGTGGCGGCGCCGTCGCTGCCGATCGAAAAGGACGCCACCTTGCGCATGCTGCGGCCGGTGCGCTTCGTCCAGGCCGACGAGGACGTGTTCCGCGCCAATGCCAAGAAATTCACCGACAAGACCGGTGTCGAGATCAAGGTCGACTTCGTCGGCTGGGAGGACATCAACCAGCAGACCGCCGTGACCTCGAACTCCGGCGCCGGCCCCGACATCATCATCGGCTTCGGCGACGCGCCGCACATCTATATCGACAAGCTGATCGAGCTGACCGATGTCGCCGATTATCTCGACAAGCGCTATGGCGGATGGCTCACGCTGGCGCGCCGATACGGCATGCGCTCGAAGTCGAAGAGCTGGGTCGGCCTGCCGTTCGGCGCCTCGGGCGGCCCGCTGGTCTACCGCAAGTCGCTGGTCAACGCCGCCGGCTTCGACAAGGTGCCGGAGGACCACGCCGGCTTCCTCGAACTCTGCAAGAAGCTGAAGGCGGCCGGCAAGCCCGCGGGCTTCGCACTCGGCAACGCGGTCGGCGACGGCAACGGCTTCGCCAACTGGCTGTTGTGGTCGCACAACGCCGCGCTGCTCGATGAGGAAGGCAACATCATCATCAACAGCAAGGAGACGATCGCGGCGCTGAAATATCTGAAGGAACTCTATCCGACCTTCATCGCCGGCACGCCGTCCTGGAACGACGTTTCCAACAACCGCGCCTACTCGTCGCAGGAAATCGGCCTGACCGCAAACGGCGTCTCGCTGTATTTCTCGCTGAAGAACGATCCCGCGACCAAGGCGATCGCCGACGACACCGCGCATCAGTTCCTGATCAAGGGGCTGGCCCCCACCTCTCCGATGTCCGGCCTGACCTTGAACGCAATGGTGTTCAAGCACAGCAAGTATCCGAACGCCGCGAAGGCATTCCTGCAGTTCATGCTCGAGCACGAACAGTACGAGCCGTGGCTCAACGCCAACTCCGGTTACTGGTCGCAGCCGCTGGCGGCCTATGCCGATGCGGCGGTGTGGTCGAGCGACCCCAAGGTCGCGATCTTCAAGGACACGATGAGGAGCCCCTACTACAACGGCTACAAGGGGCCGATCTCGACCGCGACCGGCGCCGTCAACGCCGACTATGTGCTGGTGCAGATGTGCGCCTCGGTCGCGACCGACGCCGCAACGCCCGAGGCCGCCGCAGCAGAAGCCGAACAGCGCGCCAAGCGGTACTTCCGGCGGCAAGGCCGGTAAGATCGACCTCAAGCCGCTGTCATTCCGGGGCGATGCGTAGCGTCGAACCCGGAATCTCGAGATTCCGGGTCCGGTGCTAACGCACCAGCCCGGAATGCCCCTGGAAGTAGGACCGAGACAAGAACCTGATGTCTGTCACCACCCTCCCCTCACGCGGCGCGGCGCTGCACCAGCCGGGCTGGCTCGCGCGCCTGTTCGACTACAAGCCGTTCCTGATCGTGATGTGCCTTGCGCCTGCGATCGGCCTGCTGCTGGTGTTCCTCACCTATCCGCTGGGCCTCGGCATCTGGCTCGCCTTCACCGACACCACGATCGGCCAGCGCGGCATCTACATCGGACTTGAGAACTTCCAGTATCTGCTCAAGGATTCCTTGTGGTGGAACGCGGTGTTCTATTCGATCTTCTACACCGCGATCGCAACCTTCGGAAAGTTCGCGCTCGGCTTCTGGCTGGCGCTGCTGCTCAACAACCATTTTCCGTTCAAGAGCCTGATCCGCGCCATCGTGCTGCTGCCGTGGATCGTGCCGACGGTGCTCTCCGCGCTGGCGTTCTGGTGGATCTACGATCCGCAGTTCTCGATCATCTCCTATCTCCTGGTCGACGTGCTGCACTGGCGCGACAGCAATGTCGACTTTCTCGGCTCGCCCTGGCCGGCGCGGTTCTCGCTGATCGCCGCCAATATCTGGCGCGGCATCCCGTTCGTCGCGATCTCGCTGCTGGCGGGGCTGCAGACTATCTCGCCCTCGCTCTACGAGGCGGCGATGCTCGACGGCGCCACCTCCTGGCAGCGCTTCCGCTACATCACCTTCCCGATGATGATGCCGATCCTGGCGATCGTGATGACGTTCTCGATCATCTTCACCTTCACCGACTTCCAGCTGGTCTACGCCATCACCCGCGGCGGCCCGGTCAACTCGACCCATCTGCTCGCGACACTGGCGTTCCAGCGCGGCATCGCCGGCGGCGAGCTCGGAGAGGGTGCCGCGATCGCCGTCTCGATGATCCCGTTCCTGGTGTTCGCAACATTGTTCAGCTACTTCGGCCTCGCGCGCCGCAAATGGCAGCAGGGAGAAGCCAATGACTGACGTTGCAGCCCAATCCTCCAACGTCGCCAGCGCCACGCCCGATACGATGGCGTGGGACTCCCGCGCCCGGCGCGTGGTGATGATCTATCTGCCGCTCGCCTGCTTCATCCTGATCCTGCTGTTTCCGTTCTACTGGATGGCGGTCACCTCGTTCAAACCGAACGCCGAGCTGCTCAACTACAAGGAGCACAATCCGTTCTGGATCACCTCGCCGACGCTCGCGCATATCAAGCATTTGTTGTTCGACACGGCCTATCCGCGCTGGCTGAAGACCACCATGCTGGTCGCGATCGGCTCGACCTTCCTGTCGCTGTTCGCCTCGACGCTCGCCGCCTATGCGATCGAGCGGCTGCGCTTCCGCGGCAGTCCCTATGTCGGCCTCGGCATCTACCTCGCCTATCTGGTGCCGCCGTCGATCCTGTTCATTCCGCTCGCCACCGTGATCGTGCAGTTCGGCTTGTTCGACTCGCCGCTGGCGCTGATCCTGGTCTATCCGACCTTCCTGGTGCCGTTCTGCACCTGGCTGTTGATCGGCTATTTCAAATCGATCCCCTACGAGCTCGAGGAATGCGCGCTGGTCGACGGCGCGACGCGGTTGCAGATCCTGTGGCGGATCACGCTGCCGCTCGCGGTGCCCGGCCTGATCTCGGCCGGCATCTTCTCCTTCACGCTGTCCTGGAACGAGTTCATCTACGCACTCGCCTTCATCCAGAGCGGCGCCAACAAGACGGTGCCGGTCGCGATCCTGACCGAGCTCGTCACCGGCGACGTCTACCAGTGGGGCGCGCTGATGGCCGGCTCGCTGCTCGGCTCGCTGCCGGTCGCGCTGTTCTACTCGCTGTTCGTCGACTACTACGTGTCGTCGCTGACCGGTGCGGTGAAGGAGTAGCTGGGCACGGGGACGCGCAATTCGCTCTATCTCCGTCATCCTGAGGTGCGAGCCTCTTCGGCGAGCCTCGAAGGATGCACGGCCCCGCCGGTGGCCGATTCATCCTTCGAGGCTCGCTCCGCTCGCACCTCAGGATGACGGGGAAGGAAGCGCGGCCTGGATCAACAAGAATCTGACGCTACCGCGGCACAAACGCGACCGGCACGGAAAAACCCATCGAGCCCTGCGTGATCTCGGACGGAAACGCCGGAAACGGCTGGGCCTGGCGCACCATCGCCAGCGCCCGCGCGTCGAAGGTCGGATTGCCGGACGAGCCGCCGAGGTGGCTCGACAGCACCTGCCCGCCGCGGCCGAGCGTGAACACCAGGCGGACCACCCCGCGCTGGCCGCTGCCGCCGGCGGGATAGGAATGGAAGCGCAGCAGATGCGCGCGGACGCGGGCGTTATAGGCCGCGATCGCTGACGCGGCTGCGCCGACGCTGATCGCAGACGCCGCCGGCGCCTGCCGTTCGGCACGGCTCGGCGCGCTGGTGCGCGGTGCCGGCGTTGCCTCGGACGGCTTCTTTGCTTGCCGACGAACCACCTTCGGCTTGACCGGTTCGGGCTTCCTCTCCGGAACGACTTTCGCGGGCTCGGGTTGCGGCGGCGTGATCAGCTGCTTCTGTTCCGGCGGTGCGACGACGTCGGGCTTCTCCTGCATCGGCGTCGGCGCGATCTCCTGCGGCACGCCCTGCGCGGCGGCAGGCTCCGGCGGCGACGCGTCGGCCTCCTGCATCGCCGGCCCCGGCGGCAGCTCGGTCTCCGAAATGTCCGGGGCCGAGGTGATCGGCGTCAGGTCGACCAGCACCGCCGGCACCGCAACGCCCGGCGGCGGCGCCAAGACCCATGTCATCCCGAGCGCGAGCAGCGCCGCATGCGCCGCCAGGATCACGGCCACCGACAGGCCCCAGCGCTTCAGCCAGATCTCGTCGCCCGCATCATGAAGCGCGTAGGCATTCATGGAAGTCTATCTTGTTGGCGCATGATCTCCGCGCAAACGCGTTCCGCGTTTGTCGCGACGGAAAACCGGTACCCACTTTTCCGGATCATGCGCTAGCTACGCCCGTCGAGGCCGACCAGCGCGATCTTGAGATAGCCGGCGTTGCGCAGCAGGTTCATCACCTCCATCAGATCGCCATAGCTGACCGCCTTGTCGGCGCGCAGGAAGATGCGCTCGTCCTTCCTGCCTTGCGTGGCGCCATCGAGCGTCGACGTCAGCGTCTCGCGCGCGATCACGTCCTCGCCGACCGCGACGGAGAGATCGGGCTTCACGGTGACGAACACCGGCTTGTCCGGGCGCGGCTGCGGGTCGGCGGTCGAGGCCGGCAGATCGACGCCGAGATCGACGCTCGCGAGCGGCGCCGCGACCATGAAGATGATGAGCAGCACCAGCATCACGTCGATGAACGGCGTGACGTTGATCTCATGCGCCTCGACCAGATCGTCATCGCCGCGACGCCGGCCGCCGAATGCGCCGCCTGTCCCAAGCTTCGCGCCCATCGCCTACTCCGCAGCGCGCGCCAGCCGGAACAAGCTGCGATCGCCCTCGCGGCTGACCAGCAGCATCACCATGACGGAGGCGTCGCCGAGCAACGCGCGATAGGACGCGATCGAACGGGTCAGGTGATTGTAGATCACGACCGCCGGAATCGCGGCGACCAGGCCGAGCGCGGTCGCAAGCAGCGCCTCGGCGATGCCGGGCGCGACCACCGCGAGATTGGTGGTGTGGGCCTCGGAGATGCCGATGAAGGCATTCATGATGCCCCACACCGTGCCGAACAGGCCGACGAACGGCGCGGTGGCGCCGATCGTCGCCAGCACACCGGTGCCGCGCGCAATCTGCCGCGACATCGCCGCTTCGACCCGCTCCAGCCGCAGCGCGATGCGCTCCTTGAAGCCGTCGTCGAACATCCCGCCGGACAGCGCAGCCTCGCGCGAGGCCGATTGCACGATCTGCGCCACCGCATCGTTGCCGTCGCGGCTCGCCTGCTCGACTTCGGCAAGCTGGGTGTCACGCTCAAGGAGGCCGATCCGCTGCCGGGCGAGCGCTGCCTTGCGGCGGATCTCGACGGTCTTGGCGAGCCAGACCGTCCAGGTGACGAGCGAGGCGAAGGCGAGCCCAACCATCACCGCCTTCACGACGATGTCGGCGCTTTCGAACATGCCCCAGGGCGAGAGGTTGCGCGGCAGCACTGCGGCGTCGGCTGCGGCAAGGCTACTGCTTGGGAGAGATGCAGTCACGACCGCAATCAACTGGACGACGATTGATAGCCGGCTACTTCTGCCAAACGTGCGAATTAGCATACTCACCTCCAACCGCATCTCACCTCGCCCCGCCTGCGGGGAGAGGTCGGATCGCATCGCAAGATGCGATCCGGGTGAGGGGGACTCTCCACGAGCACGGTGCCCGGAGGGTCCCCTCACCCCGCCCCTCTCCCCGCAAGCGGGGAGAGGGAGAAGAAATCTTCAGCCCGCGTTCGGTGCGAGGCGGTCCGCCAGCGCATGAAAGCGCACCAGCTGATCGCCGCGCAGCGCGCGCGTCTCGTCGCGGCCGACGAACACCTTGAACATGATGCCGCCGTCGCGATTGATGAAGGCGATGAACGCCGACACCTTGCCCATGAAGGGCCGCTCGACGAACGCGATCGCCGCGCAGCGATCGTGCCTCAGATGGCGGTGCAGGCCCTTCGGCTGCATCAGGTTGAAATAGCCGCGACCGACCTCGCCGTTCGGAATGGCGCCGGTGAACTCGAAGATCGCGTCATCGGTGTGCACGATCAGCGTCACCTCGCCCCATTCCGCGATGTCCTGCATCGCGGCGGCGAACTCCCCGGCGCCGATCCGCACCATGCCCTTGGGGAGTGCCTCGAGCACCGCGCGCGGCGTCACCTTGCGCTCACGCGCAACGTCCTCGATCACAGCGCCGGGATTGTCGGCCATATGGGCCATCAATCCCGCAAGCTCCGCGTTCTGCACGGCCGCCTCCGTCACGCCGGGCTCTTCGCGCGCTCGGTGATCAGCACCTCGAAGCCCTCGAATTTCGGATGGCCGAGATAGAGGCTGCCGCCGGTCTCGTTGCCGGCGCGGGAATGGGCGCGGCGGAACGCATCGGATTTGGTCCAGTCCTCGAACGCCGCCTTGCTGGCCCACACCGTGTGGGTGGCGTAGAGCGTGTGATCCTCGGCCTCGGGACCCTTCACCAGATGAAATTCGATGAATCCAGGCAGATCGCCGAGATAGGATTCGCGCGTCTTCCAGACCGTCTCGAACGCCTGCTCCTTGCCCTTGATCACCTGGAACCGGTTCATTGCGATGAACATGAAGACTCTCTCCTGTTTGACGGCGGATGCCCGGATCCTGCCGGTTGATCTCGTTAATAACATGAACGCGCCAGGGAAAACGCCAAGGCCGCGCTGGGGGCACCAGCGCGGCCGGAGCAACCTGGATGGAATGATCGGCGTCTCGCGTTACGCTCCACCTAGGTGAATCCTGAGCCCGGCCTTGTAGACGGTGCCCGGACCGGGGCTCGAGAACAGCACGTCGTTCTGCGTCGTGCCGTCGGTCGAGGAGCCCGGGATCGCATAAGGCCGGTAGTACTGGTTCAAGAGGTTGTCGACCGACGCCGTGAAGGTGATGTCCTTGGT
Organism: Bradyrhizobium sp. BRP56; assembly: GCF_020194035.1. Lineage (NCBI taxonomy): Bacteria > Pseudomonadati > Pseudomonadota > Alphaproteobacteria > Hyphomicrobiales > Nitrobacteraceae > Bradyrhizobium > Bradyrhizobium sp. BRP56. Next base: position 49,512 of record NZ_JADYVV010000025.1, on the reverse strand, counting down.
GGCGTTCCAGGTCAGATAGAGGTTGACGAGCTCGTAGCCGGTCGAGGGCAGATAGCCCGCCGGCAGGTCGTTGTTGGCGCCGAACGAGGACCATTGCGCGGCAATGATCAGCGAACGGTCGAGCAGGCGGACGCCGCCGGTCGTCGTCACCTTGCGCGGCGTGATGGTGGCGAGCCCGACATTGGTCTGGGTGTTCCGGCCGCGCATCAGATGGCCGGCGACGCCGACGAACCAGTCGCCTGCATCATACATCGTCTCGAGCTCGAAGCCCTCGATGCGGGCGTGGGCGATGTTCTGGTACTGGTAGAACTGGCTGAACCGCCCGAATGGCGTCAGGGTCGGCGCCGAGGCGACGAGGTCGATATAGCCGTCGACGTCGTTGCGGAACACGTTGATCTTGCCGCGGAGCGAGTCGTTCGCGGTGAAGATGCCGTCATATTTCAGGTTGATGCCGGCTTCCTTGTTCTTGCCGACCTCCGGCCGCAGCGCTGCATTGGGCAGGAAGCAGAACAGGCCGCTGGTGCCGTCAGGGCAGTTGAACAGCGCCGGCCCGCCGCCGGTGGCATGGCCGCCCGCGATCAGGGTCTCGGTGATCGACGGCGCGCGATATCCTTCGGCATAGCTGACATAGGGCGTGAAGCCGGCAACCGGCGTGACGCCGAGCGTGATCTTCGGCGACAGCCGGTCGCCGCTGGTTGTGGTGTTGATCGAATTGAGCTCGTAATGGTCGTAACGAACAGCGCTGATCAGCTCGAGCCAGGTCGAATAGTTCTGCTTCAGCTGCACGAAGCCGCCGGACACCGTGCGCTGGCCGCCCGGCGTCGTGATGTTGGAATTGCCGCGCGAGTCGAAGGTCTCGACATCGTCGCGGAAGGCGTCGAAGCCGTAGGTCACGGCGTTGCGCCAGTCGCCGAAATTGAAGCGCGAGGTGTTGTTGACGTCGACACCAACCGTATCCAGCAAATAACCGCGCTTGTCGCCGACGCAGCCGGAAATGTTGTTGCCGGGATTGGCGAGCGTGCAGACCCCGCCGCCGGTGGTGATGCGGTTGTTGTAGGTCTTGACCTGATCGTTGTCGGTGCGGTTGCCGTAGACCGAGATGTTCCAGTCGAACAGCATGTCGTCTGGCTTGGAATATCGCCAGCTCAAGGTGCCCGTGTAGTTCTTCGCGTCGGAGGCGTAGACCGAGGAGCCTGCGATGGCGGCGAGCGGCGCCGCCGTCGTGGTCGGGCCGCGGTTCGGCTGACCGATATTGTACTGGTAGTCCTGGAAGATGCCGCCGATCTTGAATTCGTGGCCTTCGGCCGGGCGGAACGTCACCTTCATCAGGCCGGCCGCGATATCGTTGCCGGTGTTGCCGATCTCGGTGCCCGCGCCGTCCTTGTAATTGCCCTGTGTACGATAGACCGCGCCGCCGAACACATCGACATTCGGATCGACGCGTACGCCGCCGAACACCGAGCCCATGCCGCGGTCCGTGTTGGTGCCGTAGGAGCCCGACATGTCGACACCCCAGCGCTCGCCGGGACGCACCACGTCGTCGATGTCCTTGGTACGGAATGAGACCACGCCGCCGATCGCGCCGGAGCCGTAGATGTTCGCGGTCGGGCCGCGCACCACGTCGACGCCGCCGATCAATTCGGGATCGAGGAAGAACGAGCCGTTGGCGTTGTGACCGGTGCGCTGATAGTTCTGCCGCGCGCCGTCGACGACAACAGCGACACGGCCGAAATCCTGCAAGCCGCGGATGTTGATGACGGTTGCCGGATCGTCGCCACGCTCCTGAACCGAGACGCCGGGCACGTTATAGAAAATATCGGAGAGCCGGTTCGGCTGCAGGCCCTGGATCTTCTCCAGCGTGACGGAGCTGACCGGCGCCAGCGCATCGATCGCGCGCTCCTCGGTCTTGGAGGCCACCGCCGTGATGGTGTCGAGCGATTGCACCGGCACCGCGCCGATCTGCGCCCGCGCGTTCATCGCCGCCGGCGCCGCCTGAGCTTCGGCCGCCGGCTTCGGCTTCCGCTTGGCCTGCTTCGGCCGCTCGGTCGCCGGACGTGGAGCCGACGGATCGGCGGTCTGCGCGAAGCCGCGTTCCGGCAGTGCTGCCGCAAATGAGAACACCGACGCGCCCAAAATCAAGGCGCGCGAAACCCTAGCCCCGTCAGCCATTCTAGCCCCAGCCTGATCATCGCTTTTCTGGTTTGGCTGGCGTGCGCTCCGACGAGCGGCTTGCTGGCTACATCGCGATGCAAGTCACCCGCCTGCATCGCGTGAGGATTGGTTACGAGCCGGAAACAAAACGGTCAAGAATGCGGCAGCGCTGTTTATATCGATTGTAAAGTGCCGCCGTTGGAATGCGCTCTCGCCCGCTTATACAAGCAAACACCATTTGAAAATTTTCGCAGGCGCAGCACCACAATATGTCCGCAGCTTCCGGAGACAATATCGGCGCAGCCGGAAAGCAGACCGAGCCTGCATCCGGCGTGGCCAAAACACTGATCATGCGCGGTAATCGTCTCGACAGCCGCGACCTGTTCGCGGCGGAGCGCGAGATCATCATCATGCACGGCGAAGAGCATTACCGGTTGCGGCTGACCTCGCAGAACAAGCTGATCCTGACCAAGTGACGGCCCCGATGACAATTTGTCGCACGCTCGCTTTGCTCGCCTTCTCCTGCCTGCTGCCGATCGAAGCCGTGACGGCCGAGGGCATCACCGTGCATGACGCACGCGACCGCGACGTCGTGATCGACAATCCGTCGCGGATCGTCTCGATCGGCGGCGCGATCACCGAGATCCTCTATGCCCTCGGCTTCGAGGACCGCATCGCCGGCGTCGATGCGACCAGCCTCTACCCGCCGGCAGCGCTGCGCGAGAAGCCCGACGTCGGCTACATGCGTCAGCTGTCGCCAGAGGGCGTGCTTGGCCTGCATCCGTCGCTGGTGCTCGCAGTGCAGGGCTCCGGGCCGAAGGAGACCATGGACGTGCTGGAGGCGGCCAAGGTGCCGCTGGTGCTGGTGCCGGAGACGTTCTCGGAGGCCGGGCTGATCGAGAAGATCAGACTGGTGGGCCACGCCATGGGCGCCGATCCGCGCGCCGCCTGCCTGACCACGGTGGTGGAGGGCGATCTCGCGCAACTGCGCGCGCTGCGCGCCAGGGTAACGAAGCCGGTGCGCGTGATGTTCGTGATGTCGCTGTTGAACGGCCGGGCGATGGCGGCGGGCCACAAGACCGCGGCCGACGAGATCATCCGGCTTGCCGGCGGCGTCAACGCCATCGATGGTTACGACGGCTACAAGCCGGTCAATGACGAGGCCATCGTGGCGGCGAAGCCGGATGTCGTGCTGTCGATCGATCGCGGCAAGGACTCGCTGACGTCGGATGCCGTGTTCGCGCATCCGGCCTTCGCGCTGACGCCGGTCGCGGTCAACAAGGCCTTCATCTCGATGGAAGGCCTTTATCTGCTCGGCTTCGGGCCGCGCACCGCGGCCGCGGCACGCGACCTCTCGGTCAAGCTCTATCCGGCGCTGGCGCCGGACGCCGACAGCTTCAAGCCGGCAGCGCTGACCGCGAATTGCCGGCAATGAGCGTGCTGGCCGAACGCCGCCGGCGTGCGAAACGACGGCGCGTCGGCATGTCGCTGCGGCCGGCCGCGGCACTCACCCTGCTCTGCCTGCTTGCGGCGCTCGCAGGCACTGCCCTGGTCGCCCTGACGGTCGGGGCCGCCGGCATTCCAATGGCGCGGCTTCCGGCAGCGCTTGGGCTATGGGCTGATCGTGTCGCCAACCCGCTGCTCGCACGCGACCAGCTCGTGGTGTGGTCGATCCGCATCCCGCGGATCGCAGCGGCGGCGATGGTCGGCGGACTGCTTGCCCTATCAGGCGCGATCATGCAGGGCCTGTTCCGCAACCCCCTCGCCGACCCCGCGCTGGTCGGCGTCTCCTCCGGCGGCGCGTTTGCCGCGGCGGCCGCGATCGTGTTCACCGACAGTCATCTCGGCGAAAGCCTGCGCTTCCTGCAACACCAGTTGCTGCCGATCGCGGCCTTTGCCGGCTCGCTGATCACGACCATCGTGCTTTACGGCATCGCCAGCCGCGGCGGCCGGACATCGATTGCGATCTTCCTGCTGGCCGGGCTCGCGATCGCCGCGATCGCCAATGCCGGCATCGGCCTTCTGGTGTTCGTCGCCGACGACCGCCAGCTCCGCGACATCACCTTCTGGCTGCTCGGCTCGCTCAGCGGCGCGACCTGGAGCAAGCTCACAGCGCTGGCGCCGGTGCTGGCGGTCGCGCTGGTCGCCTGCCTCTCGATCGCGCGCGGGCTCGACGTGCTGGTGCTCGGCGAGGCTGAGGCGTTCCACAGCGGCGTCGACGTCGAACGGCTGAAGCGGATCTCGATCGTGCTGGTGTCGGCGATGACCGGAGTCGCGGTCTCGGTCTGCGGCGTGGTCGGTTTCGTCGGCATCGTGGTGCCGCATCTGTTGCGGCTGGTGATCGGGCCCGCGCATCGGCTGCTGCTGCCGGCCTCCGCGCTGCTCGGCGCCATCCTCCTGGTCGGCGCCGACACCGTGGCGCGCACCATCGTGGCACCCGCGGAAATGCCGATCGGCATCCTGACGGCGGCGATCGGCGCGCCGTTCTTCCTCGCCATGCTGCTGCGGCAGCGCGGACTGGTGTCGCTATGACGGCCCTGCTCGAAGCGCAGTCGGTATCGATGACGGTCAGCGGCACGACGCTGGTCAACGCGGTGTCGCTGCAGATCGGTGCCGGCGAGATGGTCGCGATCGTCGGTCCCAACGGCGCCGGCAAATCGACCCTGCTGCGGATGCTGTCGGGCGACCTGCGTCCGTCACGCGGGACGATCAGGCTGCGGCAGCGCGACCTGCAAACTTACGGACCACGCGCGCTGGCGCAGCACCGCGCGATGCTGTCGCAGCACGTCAACGTCACCTTCCCGTTCACCGTCGAGGAAATCGTCAGCATGGGCGCCGGCGAAAGCCCGCGTGCCGTGGCGCGGGCGCTGGTCGAGGCGGCGCTCGACGAGGTCGGGCTCGCGCGTTTCCGTTTCAGGCAATTGCCGACGCTGTCGGGCGGCGAGCAGCAGCGGGCGCATTTCGCCCGCGTGCTGGTGCAGCTCGCCTGCGGCGAAGCGCTGCACGGACCCGGACTGCTGCTACTGGACGAGCCGACCTCGAGCCTCGATCTGCGGCACCAGATCGACCTGGTCGAAACGGCGAGGCGGCGTGCCGCGCGCGGCACCGCCGTGATCGCGATCCTGCACGACCTCAACCTCGCGATGCGGTTCGCCGACCGCGTCCTGCTGCTGCACCGCGGCCGGCTTGCCGTCGACGGCGACCGCACGGCGGCGATGAAGACCGAGACGCTGCGCGATATCTTCGAGATCGACGCTGCGATCGATTACACCGGAGGTGGCGTGCCGTTCCTGCTACCGCAGACGATGCGGCCGGCCGGCAAGGCGACGTAACGCCGCAAGCCTTATCCCGCCGCAACATCCGCGGTTCACAAAACTGTCAGCCGGCTGTAACAGGCGGCTCGGAGAACACCGCATCGTTTATCCTTTGGGAGATCAACCATGCGCCTGCCCCTGCTCTGCTCCGTCGCCTCGATCCTGCTCGCCACTTCGGCGTTCGCGCAGGGTGAGGGCGAATTCCCGGCGACGCTGGCGGGACATGCCGTGATGCCGGCGGAGAGCTTCATCGACGCGCCCGCCGACGCCCCTGATGATCTGAAGACCTCGGGCAAATACACCACCGGCAGGCGCGTCGACGCCATCGGCACCGTGATGGGCAAATCGTACGGGCGGCCGACCAGCGTGTCGCTGCCGTTCAAGGGCCAGCCGCTGCAGGGCCATTCCGGCATCAAGGTGATGCCCGACGGCTCGTTCTGGGTGATCACCGACAACGGCATGGGCTCGCGCTACAACTCGGCGGACTCGATGCTGTACCTGAACCGGCACAAGATCGATTGGGCGAGCGGCAAGATCGAGCGTCAGGAGACCGTGTTCCTGCACGATCCCGACAGGAAGGTGCCGTTCCGCATCGTGCACGAGGACACCGCCAAGCGCTACCTCACCGGTGCCGACTTCGACACCGAGGGCTTCCAGATCATCAACGACATTTTCTGGATCGGCGACGAGTTCGGGCCCTACATCCTCAAGGCCGACAAGACCGGCAAGATCCTCGCCGTGTTCGAGACCGTCGCCGACGGCAAGCCGGTGCGCTCGCCGGATCACTGGGCGGTGCAGTCGCCCGGCGCGCCCGGCGCCAGCTACACCAACGTCAACCTGCGCCGCTCCAAGGGCTATGAAGGTTTTGCTTCCTCCAAGGACGGCAAGTTCCTCTACGGCCTGCTCGAAGGACCGCTGTGGGATGCCGACAAGAAGGATTGGGAGAAGGTCGACGGCAAGGAAGCCTCGCGCATCCTGGAATTCGACGTCGCGGCGGAGAAGTTCACCGGGCGCCACTGGCAGTATGTGTTCGAGCAGAACGGCAATGCGATCGGCGACTTCAACATGATCGATCCGGCCCAGGGCCTCGTGATCGAACGCGACAATGGCGAAGGCACCGCCGACAAAGCCTGCCCGCAAGGCCAGCGCGGCGAGAACTGTTTCCCTGACCTTGCCAAGTTCAAGCGCGTCTACAAGATCGAGCTGTCCGACGCCAATGTCGGCAAGCCCGTGCGCAAGATCGCCTATATCGACCTGATGAAGATCCGCGATCCCAACAAAAAGGCGCGCAAGCCGCTCAACGACGGCGTCTACACCTTCCCGTTCTTCACCATCGAGAATGTCGACCGGGTCGACGAGACCCACATCATCGTCGGCAACGACAACAACCTGCCGTTCTCCTCGAGCCGCGACCCGAACAAGGCCGATGACGACGAGTTCGTGCTGCTCGAGGTCGGCGACTTCCTGAAGGCGAAGTGAAGGGGCTGCTTTCGCCGATCACACCAGTGTCGTCGCCCGGCTCGGCCGGGCGACCCAGTATTGACGTCCGAATTTGGTGGACAAGCCGCGGCGTACTGGATGTCCCGCTCAAGGCGGGGCATGACAGCGAATATGCGGATAGCGTGATGCTCATCCCGGCACGACAGCCATTCCGTCCTCCCCGCGCAAAGGCTTCGCCTTTGTCGCTGGAGGTGCGAGCCTTGCGGCGCAATTGCGCCGCTGGGTGAGCCTCGAAGGATGCGCGGCCCCCGATGCAGCCGCGCGGAGACAGCCGGGCCGCCGCCCTTCGAGACGGCCGCTCTGCGGCCTCCTCAGGTGACGGCGATACAGCTCAACGCGCGGCTTGCGTGATCGTCACTCCCTCTTCGTCCGGTAATCTCCGAACGTCGTGTCGCGCTGGTCGAGCTGGGCCTTCACGCTGCCGCCGTCGCGGCGGAAGCCCGCCATGTAGGCCTTGCTGGCCTCGGTCGTGAAGGCCAGCGCCTGGATCTCGGTGCCGGCCCGCATCGCGGCGCGGGCGCCCATGATTTCCATCGCGCGGTGGACGCTACGCTTGTTGAGCTGCTGCAGCTCGATCGGCACCTTGGCCGCGCGCTCGGCGAAATCCAGCGTCTTCGCCTCCAGTTCGGCGAGCGGAAACGACCGGGTCGCATAGCCCCATTCGGCGGCCTCGCGGCCGGACATCGCGTCGCCCGTCAGCATCAATTCCATGGCGCGGCGCATGCCGACCAGCCACGGGTGATACTGCATGTCGGGCGGGCTCATCAGCCGCACCGGGATAGCCGATCTGGGCGTCGTCGGCGACATAGACCACGTCGCAGGCGGTCGCGAGCTCGGTGCCGCCGGCGAGGCAGTAGCCGTGCACCTGCGCGATCACGGGCTTTGCGAGATCCCAGATCGAGAACCAGCCCTCGACGACATGGCGCGACCATTGGCCGGGCCCGGATGCCGAGTGATAGGGCTGGTCGACGCGATTGTCGGCGGAGAGATCGTAGCCCGCCGAGAAGCAGGGTCCGGCGCCGCGCAGGATCGAGATCGAAATTTCGGGATCGCGGTCGGCCTGCTCCAGCACCTCGAAGATCTCGCCGCGCAGGCGATTGTTCAGCGCGTTGCGCTTCTCGGGGCGGTTCAGCGTGATGCGGCGGACGCGCGGACGCGGATCATCGACGATGATGTGCTGGTAGCTCATGGATCCTCCCGATCTCAGGCTTTGTTGCCTTTGGCAAAGTGATGCCCGAGATCGGCAGGGTTGTCATCGGCAGATGACGCAGGTCCTCATAGCGTTTTCAAGCGAAGTGGGTTCCGGTTCGCGTGAAGAGAACGCGTCAAGCAACAACGCTAGAGCCCCGGCACGGGCTCTAGCCCGCCGGCACCATCACGACGCCCTTGTCCTTGGGCCAGCGCATCCGCCAGGCGAAATTGATGTCACGGACTTCGCCGGCCTTGGCCTCGAACGCCCATTCCAGCACGCCGCGCCTGTCGCGCAGATTGGTCGTCGTCGCCGGCGTCGACGACGGCAGCATCTCGACCACGATATCGTCGTTCTCGCTGACCGGGAGCTGATCCTGGACCGCGACCTTGATCGGGAAGTCGTGGCCGTTGCGCACCGTGGTCTTGAAGGCGCGCTCGTCGGTCTTCGACGTGGTCACGATCAGGCCGGCGGAGCCCTCGTTGCGCTTCACCACCGTGCGTTCGATCTTGACCTTGTCGTCGGCGCCGAAGCCGAGCCGCACGGTCTCGTCCTTGGCGGCCGTGGCCATCCGGCTGCGGCCGACAAAGATACCGTCGCGGTAGATCGAGATTTGCCCCGGCAGCAACGGCGCATCGTCGGCCTGCACGAAGCTCGCTTCCAGGAACGCGGTCGGGTCGATCACAGGAACGGCGCGAACCGCGAGATCGGGGGTGATGGTCGCCGTCGAGATGCGCAGGCTCTTCGCGCCCTCATTGGCGGCAACGCTGACGCGGCCGGGAATCTTGAAGGTGGCCTGGAAGGCGCCGACCTCGGCGGTGGCTTCCAGTTCGTCCATGCGTCCCCCACCAAAGCGGAATTGCTGAACCGCGTCGGCGGCCGGCGCGGGTGCCAGCGCCTCGCGCGCCCGCATGCTGGCCTCTCCCGAAAGCTTCGCCAGCGGCCGCGGGGGCTGCGGATATTGCACGATCAGCGAGCGGAGGTCGGGCGCATTGCCGCCGCGCGCGACCCGCACGGTGGAGACGACGAGCGCCACGTTCGACCAGTCCTCGCCGGTCGACTGGGTGATCTCGGCGCGGCGCACCAGTTCGATCGCGGGCTTGCGGTCTTTGGCGCCGGTGTCGAGCCGGGCGTCATAGAGCGCCGTCCAGCGCGCGTTGGGAACCGCATAGGTGACCCGCAAGGTCGCCTTGGTCGCCGCTTGCGAGGCGACATCGATCCGCACCTCGACCTTGCTCGGCGGCTTGCTGGTGCGATCGGCTGCGAGCTGCGCAAGATCGCGGTCGATCACGCGGATCTTGCGCTCGGCGTCACGGATCGCGCTGTCGGCGGTTGCGACCTCGTCGGCCACCGCCGAAAACGCCGCGCGCCACTCGCTGAGCGGACGCGCCTCGCCCTTTTCGCCGAGGCCCGCGGGTGACGCCTCGGCAAACCGCTCGGCAAATTTGCGCCGCGCCTCGGCCGCGCTGATCAGTCCCTGCAAATCGGCGCGCTGATCGTCAAGCGCCTCGATGCGCTTGTCGATCTCGGAGAGATTTTGCGGCAGCAGCGGCCCCGGCAGCTTGGTGTCGATCGCGCCTATCGTGAGCTTCGCTCCGCCCTCGCCTTCGACCCGCAGCGAGGACGGATCGAGCCCGATCGGGAAATCCCTAGCGATGAGGGTGTTATCGCCTGCAGGCAGATCCAGCGTGATGACGCGGGTGACGCTCGCGCCATCGGGATAGACGGTCACGGCATCGACCTGCGAGGCCGCATCGAGATTGGCCGCATGCAGCGGCCCGGCAACCAGCGCACCCGCCAGCACCAGGCTGGTGGTCACAAGATAATTCGCAATCCTACACATAACATCCCTCCGGAAAAACGCCGCATCGCGCGCGAGACGAACGGCGCGCCGGGCTCGAGGGCGCGTCGTTTCTCGTGGTGAGACGCAGCGAGGAAGGGACTGGTTCGATTGGGGTTTCCCTGCGGCGCGACGATGGCGCCGCCGCGGCCGCCGCATGGCGCGGCGATGTCTTTCGGGCGTTAGCGATCTGCCTTGCGCCGGATGAACAGATAATTCGGCACGAAGCCGGCCAGGGTGATCGCGATCATGATCCACCAGCCGCGCTGAAACGCCGCGATCCGCTCGGTCATCGAGACCGGCGTTGCAAGGATCGCCACAAAGATCGCGACGCCGATCGCCAGTGCCGCCTGCCGGATCATGTTGATGACGCCGGAGCCGGTGGCAAACGACGACGGCGGCAGCGCACCGGCGCCGACGCCCATCAGGGTCGGAAAGGTCAGCCCGACGCCGATACCGATCAGCATCACGCCCGCGACGACGGCAGGCGCATTGGGGTCGGCCCCAAGCAGCGTCGCCCAGATCGCAAGGCCGGCCGCGAACAGCACGATTCCGGCGGAGACGACGGCCGCGGCGCCAAACCGCGCAATCAGCCGGCCGGCAAACAACAGCGAGGTGATCGGCACCATCAGCGGGCCGGGAGCGATTGCAAGGCCGGTCTTCAACGCCGACCAGCCCCATACCGTCTGCTCCCACAAGGCGCAGGACAGCAGCATGGCGCCGAAGGCCGCCGAATAAGGCGCCATCACCAACGACGCGCCGGTGAACGGCCTGACCGCGAACAGCGCAGGATCGACGAAGGGATTCCTCGATCTGAGGCAATGCCACGCGAAGGCGGCGAGCGAGACGGTCGCGACGGCAAAGCCAAGCACGACGCCGCGCGAACTCCATCCCCAATCGTTCGCCTTCACAATCGCAAATGTCAGCGCACCGATACCGGAGGTCACCAGCAGCGCCGCCCATGAACTCGGACGCGGTACGTCGTGACCGGGCACTTCGGGCAATTTCAGCCAGCCGACGATCAGCGCGACGACGCCGATCGGGACATTGACGATGAAGATCCAGCGCCAGTCGAAGGTGACCAGGACGCCTCCCGCGAGCGGGCCCAGTGCGGCGGCAAGGCCGCCGATCGCCGTCCAGGTGCGCACCGCCCCGGCGCGTTGCTCGGGCGGAAACGACGCCAGCAGCAGGCCGATCGAGGTTGGCGTCATCAATGCCGCACCGGCGGCCTGCGCCACGCGCGAGACGACCAGGAACTCGACACTGGAGGCCAGCGCACATGCCGCTGACGCGGCCGTGAACAGCGCGACGCCCAGCAGGAAGCTGAGATTGCGGCTGTGGCGTTCGGCGAGCCGGCCGAAGAACACCAGCAACGCCGCGTAGGCAATGGCGTAGGCATTGAGGATCCAGGACAAATCCTCAAGCGAGACGCCGCGAAATTCCTGCGCGATGTTCGGCAGCCCGACATTGACGATGAACAAATCGAGATTGGCGAGGCAAATTCCGACCGACACGATCGCAAGCACCTGGCGCGGGGTTGCGGTGGCGACGCCGGACCGCGGCCGCGCATCAGGTTCGACGACCAGATCGATGGTCTCCGCCTCTACCTCCGACATCACACCCTCCGAAATACGTGCATATGCATCTATTGCCATTAGGTGCATACGCATGTATCTGTCAAGTCCATCGGAGGCAGCGATGGCGAAAACGGAACCCAGCCGGTGTAATCTCACGGCGTTGCGCAAGGCGACGCGGCGGGTGTCGCAGCTCTACGATCAGGTCCTTGCCACATCCGGCCTGCGCGGCACGCAACGGGCGATTCTGGTCTATGTCAGGCGGTCGGGCGCGCCGACGATGGGCGAGCTTGCCGCAGCCCTGGTGCTCGACCGCACCGCGCTGAACCACAACCTCAAGCCGCTCGAGCGCGACGGTCTATTGACCATCACCGTCGACAAGAACGACCGGCGCAGCCGGCTGGTGCGGCTCACCAAGCGCGGCGAAGCCAGGCTCGAGGAATCACAGGCCGCATGGCTCAAGGCGCAGGAGCGCTTCGAGACCGCCTTCGGCGCAAGGCAGGCCGCCGATCTCCGGCAGACGCTCGAACTGATTGCCTCGCTCGAGTTCGACGAGCGCGCGCTTACCTCACCGGCGAGCTAGCCGGCTCCAAATGAAAAGCGGCCCGGCGTTGCCGCCGGGCCGCTCGGTCGCACACGATCAGGGTCGATCGCGCTTAGCTGTAGATCTCGAACAGGCCGGCGCCGCCCTGGCCGCCGCCGATGCACATGGTCACGACGCCCCACTTGGCCTTGCGGCGACGGCCTTCCTGCAGCAGGTGGCCGGTGAGCCGGGCGCCGGTCATGCCGAAGGGATGGCCGATCGCGATCGAACCGCCATTGACGTTGTACTTCTCGGGATCGATGCCGAGCTGGTCGCGCGAATAGAGGCACTGGCTGGCGAACGCCTCGTTGAGCTCCCAGAGATCGATGTCGTCGACCTTCAGGCCGTGGCGCTTGAGCAGCTTCGGCACCGCAAACACCGGACCGATGCCCATCTCGTCGGGCTCGCAGCCGGCCGAGGCCCAGGCCACGAAGCGGCCGAGCGGATTGAGGCCGCGCTTCTCGGCATCCTTGGCCTCCATCAGCACCACGGCGGCGGCGCCATCGGAGAGCTGGCTGGCATTGCCGGCGGTGATGAACTTGCCCGGCCCCTTGACCGGCTCGAGCTTGGCGAGGCCCTCTAGCGTGGTCTCGGGGCGGTTGCACTCGTCGCGATCGACCACGTAGTCGACGATCGACTCGGCCTTGGTCGCCTTGTCGACCACCTTCATCTTCGTCTTCATTGGGACGATTTCGTCCTTGAACTTGTTGGCCTGCTGCGCGGCGGCCATGCGGCGTTGCGACTCCAGCGAATACTCGTCCTGGTATTCGCGGCTGAGCTTGTAGCGCTCGGCCACGATGTCGGCGGTATCGATCATCGCCATGAAGATGTCGGGCGCGGTCTTGAGCAGCTCGGGATCGATCGATTCCTTCGGCGAGCCGCCGCCGGGAATCGAGATGCTCTCGACGCCGCCGGCGACGATGCAATCGGAGCCGTCGGAACGGATCGAGTTGGCGGCCATCGCGATGGTCTGCAGGCCCGACGAGCAGAAGCGGTTCACGGAGACGCCCGCGGTCGACTTCGGCAGGCCGGCGAGCAGCGCCGCCTGGCGGCCGATGTTCGGCGCGCCATGCGCGCAATTGCCGAGATAGCAATCCTCGACATATTCCTTGTCGACGCCGGCGCGGTCGACCGCGTGCTTGATGGCGTGCGCGGCGAGCGACATCGGCGGGGTGATGTTGAATCCGCCACGGCCGGACTTTGCCAGGCCGGTGCGCGCGTAGGAAACGATTACGGCTTCACGCATTGTTTTCTCCCTCTGAGATGACGGTCATTGTGGCGCGTCGTGGCCCGTTCGTACACATTTTTCGGCGAGCGCAACAGCAATACCGGACGCCCCGGAACGACAAACGCCGCCTCCGGGACCGGAGACGGCGTCATGTTCCGCAGATCGGAATATGGATGTGCTTGAGCGGTATCTTTGTTCGTCACGTCCGGGCGCGTCCCGGACGACGAGAACCGCTCAAACAACGTTTAAAACATCGGCGCCTTGAAACGTCGGCGGCTCAGAACGTCAGTGCCTCAGAACGTCAGTGCCTTGGCCTGCTTCACCTGCGGCAGCGTCTGTACCTTGGCGAGCAGCTCCGCCGGCACCGCGCCGTCGACCTCGACCAGCGCAATGGCGTCGCCGCCCTGCTTGACGCGGCCGAGATGGAAGGTCGCGATATTGATTTTCGCATCACCCAAGAGGCTCGCGAACGCGCCGATGAAGCCCGGCTTGTCCTCGTTGGTGACGTAGATCATCGACTTGCCGAACTCGGCGTCGACGCGGATGCCCTTGATGTCGACGAGACGCGGCTTGCCGTCGGCGTAGACGGTGCCGGACACCGAACGCTCCTGACGCTCGGTGGTGACGGTGACCGTGATCAGGCTTTCATAGTCGCTCTGCGCGGCGCGGACGACCTCGTCCACCACCATGCCGCGCTCCTTGGCGACGACCGGCGCCGAGACCACGTTGACCTCGCCCAGCATCGGCCGCAGCAGGCCCGACAGCACTGCCGAGGTGATCGCCTTGATCTTCATCTCGGCGACGTGGCCCTCATAGGTGATCTCTGTCTTGAGGATGCCGCTCTCGGTGAGCTGGCCGGCGAACGAGCCGAGCTTCTCGGCGAGCTCGATGAACGGCCTCAGCTTCGGCGCCTCTTCCGCCGTGATCGAGGGGAAGTTGACCGCGTTCGAGATCGCGCCAGACAGCAGATAGTCCGACATCTGCTCGGCGACCTGCAGCGCGACGTTTTCCTGCGCTTCGGTGGTGGAGGCGCCGAGATGCGGGGTGCAGATCACATTGGGATGGCCGAACAGCACGTTCGAGGTCGCCGGCTCCTCGACGAACACGTCGAAGGCGGCGCCCGCGACATGCTTGGAATTCAGCGCGTCGACCAGCGCCTGCTCGTCGACCAGGCCGCCACGCGCGCAGTTGATGATACGCACGCCCTTCTTCATCTTGGCGATCGCGGCCGCATCGATCACGTTGCGGGTCTTCTCGGTCAGCGGCGTGTGCAGCGTGATGAAGTCGGCGCGCTTCAAGAGATCGTCGAGCTCGACCTTCTCGAGGCCGATGTCCTTGGCGCGCTCCGGCGACAGGAACGGATCGAACGCGATCACCTTCATGCGCAGGCCGAGCGCGCGGTCGGCGACGATCGTGCCGATATTGCCGCAGCCGATCACGCCGAGGGTCTTGGCGGTGATTTCGACGCCCATGAAGCGGTTCTTCTCCCACTTGCCGGCCTGGGTCGAGGCGTCGGCCTGCGGAATCTCGCGCGCCAGCGCCAGCATCAGCGTGATCGCGTGCTCGGCGGTCGTGATCGAATTGCCGAACGGCGTATTCATCACGATGATGCCCTTGGCGGTCGCGGCCGGGATCTCGACATTGTCGACGCCGATGCCGGCGCGGCCGATCACCTTGAGCCTGGTCGCCTTCTCGATGAGCTTGGCGGTCGCCTTGGTGGCCGAGCGGATCGCGAGGCCGTCGTAATTGCCGATGATCTCGGCGAGCTTTTCCTTGTCCTTGCCGAGGTTGGGTTGGAAGTCGACCTCGACGCCGCGATCCTTGAATATCTGGACGGCGGCGGGAGACAGCGCGTCGGAAATCAGAACTTTGGGTTTTGTCATCTCGATTGTTCCTTTACCCTGCCGCGGGCGGGTCTCCTGGACCGATCTGGTGAAGTCTCTGATCACTTCTCCCTCTCCCCGTTTCTTGCGGGGAGAGGGTTGGGGTGAGGGCAGCCACGAGCGAGGAACAAGCCGAAAGGGCCCCTCACCCGGATCGCTGCGCGATCCGACCTCTCCCCGTAAGAACGGGAAGAGGTGACAAGAGAAAACTTATGCCGCCTTGGGCAACGCTGCCTTGGTCTCGGCAAACGCCCAGTCGATCCACTGCGTCAGCAGCTCGACATCCTTGGCTTCGACGGTGGCGCCGCACCAGATCCGCAGACCCGCCGGCGCATCGCGGTAATACGCGAAGTCGAAGCCGGCGTTCTCCTTCTCCACCAGCGCGACCAGCTTCTTGCAGAAGTCGGCCTGTGCGTCTGATGGAAGCGAGGTGATCGCGGGATCGGTGAACTTGAGGCACACCGAGGTGTTGGAGCGGATCGCGGGATCCTCGGCCAGGAAGTCGATCCAGGGCGTCTTCGCCTTCCAGTCGGCGAGCGCCTTGGTGTTGGCGTCGGCGCGGGCGATCAGCGCCTTCAGGCCGCCGATCGACTTCGCCCAGTTCAACGCATCGAGATAGTCCTCGACGCAAAGCATCGACGGCGTGTTGATGGTTTCGCCCTCGAAGATGCCCTGGTTGAGCTTGCCGCCCTTGGTGAGGCGGAAGATCTTCGGCAGCGGCCAGGCCGGCTTGTAGGTCTCGAGCCGTTCCACCGCGCGCGGCGACAGGATCAGCATCCCGTGCGCGGCTTCACCGCCAAGCGCCTTCTGCCAGGAGAAGGTGACGACATCGAGCTTGGCGAAATCCAGCGGCTGCGCGAAGGCGGCCGAGGTCGCGTCGCAAATCGTCAGGCCTTCGCGATCCGCGCTGATCCAGTCAGCGTTCGGCACGCGCACGCCCGAGGTGGTGCCGTTCCAGGTGAAGACGATATCCGACTTCGGATCGACCTTGGAGAGATCGGGGATTTCACCATAAGCCGCGTTGAGCTTGGTGACGTCCTTCAGCTTCAATTCCTTGACGATATCGCTGACCCAGCCCTCGCCGAAGGATTCCCAGGCGAGCGTGGTGACGGGCCGCGCGCCGAGCAGCGACCACAGCGCCATCTCGACCGCGCCGGTATCCGACGCCGGCACGATGCCGATCTTGTAATCGGCAGGCACCTCAAGCACCTCGCGCGTCAGTTCGATCGCGAGCTTGAGCTTGGCCTTGCCGACTTTCGCACGATGCGAGCGGCCGAGGGCGGCGTCCTTGAGATTGTTGGGGTGCCAGCCGGGGCGCTTGGCACAGGGGCCGGAGGAAAAATGCGGCACTTCAGGCCGCGAAGCGGGCTTCGCTGCAGTCATAATCTACCCTTCCAGATAGCTGCCTCTCGGTGGGGAGAGGTTTCCCGCGGTCGGGGATAGTGGAAAGGTACCCAAACGTCAAGAAAGTTCGGACTCGTCTGGAACAATCCGGGCATCACGGCTGATTGATGGGGCGTCCTCGACCTGCTGGATCGTCTCCTGATCGAGCAAATCTGCCGCCAGAGTCATGATCTTAACCGCCCTGCGCCGGCTCGATACTTTCAGAATGCGCTTTTCGCCGGCCTGCACGATGTATTCGTTGCCGACCCGCACGATCGAATAATCCGACATTCCAATCCCCAGTTGCCCGCCGCCCCGTGGGAGACGTCCGACATACCGGACTCGTTCCGGTCCGTAAAATCACGGAGACCGGCTTAGTTTATTGGCTGTTAACCGGATCGCAGACTATCCGCTGCTTCAGGTATTGGCGGGTAGATGGCACAACTTATTGCACGCGATTCAAAAGCGAATCGTCATCCCGACATGGCTGCGCGCGAACCCGAGCCGTTCATAGAAGCGCTGCGCATCGACCCGCGTCTGATGCGTCAGCAGCTCGACGAGCATGCAGCCTCTCACGCGCGCCTCCGTGACTGCCCACTCCACGAGCTTCTCGCCGATGCCGCGGCTGCGGCAATGCTTTGCGACGCGAACGTCCTCAAGCAGGCCGCGCGAGCCGCCCTGCGAGCTGATGCCCGGCAGAACCGCAAGCTGCAGACAGCCGACGACGACGCCCTCTCCGTCGACGGCGACGACGAGCTGCAGGTTGGGATCGCGCTCGACCCGCGCGAAGGCCTCGTAATAGCTTTGCGGCAGCGGATCCTCGATCCGCTCGCGCGCACTGCCGAGCGGATCGTCCGCAAGCATGCCGACGATGGCGGCGACGTCTTCGCGGCGGGCACGGCGGATCATAATGGATGAAGCTTCAGTCATGGCGGCATTCACCTGAGGTCAGCGGACCGGCGACAGCGCGAGCACGCGCTCGGCGTCGGCGATCCAGCGACGGATCACGGGATAGCGCGCGAGCTCGAGGCCGCCATCCTCCGCGACACGGGTATAGGCGAGCAGCGAGACGTCGGCGAGCGAGAACGCGTCTCCGACCAAAAATTGTGTACCCGCCAGATGCCGCTCCAGATGATCGAGCGCGACATAGCCGCGCTTGATGAGGTTCGGATCGATCTCCGAGATGGCCTTGCCGAGATACACGGCCTGAAAGCGGCAGACGGCCACATAAGGCTCATGGCTGTTCTGCTCCCAGAACATCCAGGCATCCATCTGCGCCGCGCGATAGGGATCGCTCGGGATCAGGTCGCTGCCGCGCGCGAGATAGCGGATGATGGCGTTGGATTGGGCCAGCGTGCGGCCGTCATCCAGCTCCACCGTCGGCACCTGGCCCCAGTCGTTTCGCTTGAGGAATTCCGCGGTCCGGCTGCCGCCCTTCATGGTGTCGATCTCGACCCATGTGTACGGCAGCGCCAGCCTGTCGCACACCCATTTCACCTTCAGGCAGTTGCCTGAATTGGCGTCGCCGTAGATTTTCATGTGATCGCGCTCCGCACCGGGTGGCGACAGAGCAGCAGTCGCTCCCCGGTCTGTCAACCGTCGCCGGCTACGGCAGCGGCGATCAGAACTTGTAGCCGGCGCCGACCCGGAAGCTGTTCATGTCGACGGCGATATTCTTGACCGCAGCGAAGCGCACATATTCCCACTCGCCGCGGAGAAACAACCCGCCGACCACGCAATATTCAAGCCCGAGGCCCGCGGTCCAACCGACCGCATAGTTGTTCACCCGCTGCTCCGTCTGGGCGGCGCTGCCTGAGCCTAGGTAGTCGTTATGCTGAATTGTAACGGTGTTGTTGCCGACCGTCTGGGTCTCGGCCCAGGCATCGTACTTGTCAAACGACACCGTCGCCGAACGCGACACGGACATGCGTCCCACCGCAACACCGCCGAACATGTATGGCAGGAAGTTGCCTGCCGCCCATCCGGCGCGTCCACGGAAGGTCGTGACGTCCTTGACCTGCAAGGCGGCGCTCCCCGACAACGTGGTGTTGTAGGTGTAGGTGTGCCCGCTCGGAGGAGTCTCGCCCTTGGGATTCACGATCTGCCGTGTCATCGAGTCGCCCGCCGAACTTTCGAGGCCGTTCAGGTAATTGTAGTTGGCCTCGACGCCGAGCACGACGTCGTCCCATTGCCAGTTGCGGCCGACGAACGCGCCGAACCCGTTGCTCTGCGCATGGTTCTTCGGCAGCAGAGCCCAACCCGAAACCGGGTCGGCCAGAACGCTCTCGCGCAGCATGAAGGAGGTCATCGCGCTTGGCGCGTGGCTGAAATCGATGTCGCCGGAGGTATAGCCGATCTGGCCGCCGACATACCATCCTTCCCAGTTCCCGCTCCTGCTCGGTGCATCGACATAGGAGCCGCGCAGGATCGGAAAGTCCGGCAGGTCGGCAGCCTGTGCGCCGGTCACCGTTCCAATCATCATCGCCGCCAGCACCAACCTACGCATTGCAACGCTCCATCCACCGCACCGATTTCGCGTTGATCATCGCCTGTTAACCTTAACCAATCGTTGTCGCCGCCCGTTTTCGAGCACGCAAGTTGCAGAAGTTCGCGACATGACGCGGCAAAGAAAAACGGCGCGGGATGGTCCCACGCCGTTGCAATCGTTAACCGTGAAGGCCCGAAATTAACCCTTGCGGATCAGCGGCGGCGGAGCCGGCGGCGGCACGTCGCAGCACGGCAAGTTGAAGCGCACGCCGAGCTTCACGTCCTGCGAGGTGATGTCGCGGTACTGGAAGCTCGAGAGACCGGCCGGCGTGCCGTCGAAGAAGTGACCTTGGCCGTGGGCGGCAGTGCCCATGTCGAGGTAGCGATAGGCCAGTTCAACCGTGAAGTTGTTGGTGACCTTGTAGGCGACACCGGCATGCAGCGCCCAGGCGAAGTTGGTCTTGGTGGCGCCATCGGCGATGAAGGAGCTGGTGAGGCCCGACCCGCTCGGGAACGTCGCGACGTCGGAGAAGGCCGAGGTCTTGATCGTCGCGGCACCGACACCGGCACCGATGAACGGGGTCAAACAGCCCCAGGTGCCGAGATCAGCGTAGACGTTGACGAGGCCAACCCAGCTCTGGATGCCGCCATGATAGGCGTCGCTCAGCGGGCTGGGCCCGGGGAACGTGAAGAAATCGGTGCCGTTGAAGCTCACCTTCGAGCGATACTCACCGGTGATGTCGGCGCGGAACCAGCTGTTGAACTGATAGCCGACGCCGATGCCGTAGAGCACGCCGCCGTCGAAGCCGTGGCCATACTGGTTGAAGGCGGTGCCGGCCGGCAATGTGTCGTAGGCGTTGACGTGCAGCTTGGCCTGGGTGTTGGTCATGCCGATGTCGCCGCGCAGATACCAGCCGCCGAAATCCTGGACCGGCGGAGGAGCATACGCCATCGGAGGCGGCGGCATGATGGGCATGTCGGCGGCGAACGCCGCCGAGGACAACAGAGATGCCGCACCGGCGGCAATCAGGGTCTTTACGCTACGCATTGGCTTCGTCCTTTTGGGCCAAGTGAGGCGACACGAAAGCCCCACGTCTGAAACTCACGGCCCGGACGATGGCAGGAAATGTTTAAGCGGCACTTAACCCTAATTTTTAAGGTTGATTTTCTCTCACCTTTCTCTGCAGCTGTCGCTTATGGGTCCATAAATGACGCAGGTTGGCGGCGGAACATCGCGATCCCGCCACAAGTGCTAATGAAGCGTTGACGCATGCGCGCCGTTCGCAAGGGCATGGGAGCCGCGTGTGTTAGCGAATGCTTAACGCGGGCGTCGCGTCTGCGGCCGGGCGTTCAGTGCACGGCCTTCGGCATCTTCGGCAGGAACACCGCGAGCAGGCCGATCGCCGGCAGGAAGGCGCACAGCTGGTAGACGAAGGCGATCGAGGTGTGGTCGGCGAGCTTGCCGAGCACGGCGGCGCCGAGACCACCGATCCCGAACGCGACGCCGAAGAACACGCCGGAGATCATGCCGAAGCGATGCGGCATCAATTCCTGCGCGAACACGATGATCGCCGACGTCGCCGACGAGATGATCAAACCGATCACGACCGTCAGCACAGCGCTGGCGAACAGGCCGGCATAGGGCAGCGCCAGCGTGAACGGCAGCGCGCCGAGGATCGAGAACCAGATCACGTATTTGCGGCCGAAGCGGTCGCCGAGCGGGCCGCCGATGAATGCGCCCGCGGCATTGGCGGCAAGGAAGACGAACAGATAGAGCTGCGCCGCCTGCGTCGAGACGCCGAACCGGTCGATCAGATAGAAGATGTAATAGCTCGACAGGCTCGAGACATAGAGCTGCTTGGAGAACAGCAGCGCGACCAGCACGATGAGCGCGATCTTCACGCGCCGCTGATCCGGATGGTCGGGATGCCGCGCGATGGCGACCGTCTTCTTGCCCGATATCTGCGGCTTGTACCAGACGCCGATGCGCCAGAGGATCACGATGGCAAGGAACGCGATCGAGGAGAACCAGGCGATCGAGGGCTGGCCGAACGGCACCACGATCAGTGCTGCAAGCACCGGTCCCATCGAGGTGCCGAAACTGCCGCCGAGCTGGAACACCGATTGCGCGAAGCCGTAACGTCCGCCCGACGCCAGCCGCGCGATGCGCGACGATTCCGGGTGGAACACCGCGGAGCCGAGGCCGACCAGCGACGCCGCGATCAAGATGACCCCATAGGTGTGCGCAACGCTGAGCAGCAGCAGCCCGAAGAAGGTGAAGCCCATGCCGATCGCAAGCGAGAACGGCTGCGCCTTCTTGTCGGTGAAATGCCCGACCAGCGGCTGCAGCAGCGACGCCGTGAACTGGAACGCCAGCGTGATCATGCCGATCTGCGCGAAGTCGAGCGCGTAATTGTCCTTCAGGATCGGATAGACCGAAGCGATCAGCGACTGCATCGTGTCGTTGAGGAAGTGCGAGAAGCTGATGCCGGCAAGCACGACATAGGCCGGTCCCGCAGCGACGGCGACCTTCGCGGCCGTCAGCTCCGGCACCGGCACCGGCTCGCCCAGCGCCTGTTTGCTCACGACGGGTTTGTTCAATGCAGCATTCCCGGACAGATTCGCAAAAATACCTCCGTGTCGTACGACGCGGAGGTGAGGCAAACCAGTTGCGTTAGCCGATGGCAGCGATGCGCTGTGTGGCCAGCCGGCGGCCAAACTCTATCCCCGTCACCCTGAGGAGCGCCAACGCGTCCGCGCAAAGCGCGGCCCGATGACAGGCTCCGCGCGTCTCGAAGGGTCGACGGCCCGGCGCTCGCCACATCGCGACAACGGGCCGTGCATCCTTCGAGACGCGCGCAAGGGCGCGCTCCTCAGAATGACGGATCACGAGCTGACGAGGCCGGACGGGGCTTAAGCCGCGGCGGCGTGACCGAGCGCGCTGACGATGTTGTCGACGACCTCTTCCACCAGGATACGATCGTCGCCCTCGCCCATGACGCGGATCACCGGCTCGGTGCCAGAGGGGCGGATCAACAGACGGCCATGGCCGTTGAGGCGCTTCTCGCCGTCGGTGATCGCGGACTTGACCTCGGCGTCGTCGAGCGGCTTGCCGCTGCGATAGCGCACGTTCTTCAGGATTTGCGGCAACGGGTCGAAACGCCGGCAGATCTCCGACACCGGGCGACGCAGCTTCTGCACCACCGCCAGCACCTGCAGCGCGGCGACGAAACCGTCGCCGGTCGTCGAATAGTCCGACATGATGATATGGCCCGACGGCTCGCCGCCGAGATTGTAGCCGCCGCTCAGCATCTGCTCGAGCACATAGCGGTCGCCGACCGGCGTGCGGACCATCTGCAGCCCGAGGCCCTGCAGGAAGCGCTCCAGCCCGAGATTGGACATCACGGTCGTGACGATGCCGGGCTTGGCGAGGCGCCCCTCCTCCTTCCAGCTCTGCGCGATCACCGCGAGCAGCTGGTCGCCGTCGACGATGTGGCCGCGCTCGTCGACCAGGATGACGCGATCGGCATCGCCGTCGAGCGCGATGCCGATGTCGGCGCGCATCTCGCGCACCTTCCGCGACAGCGCTTCCGGCGAGGTGGAGCCGCATTCCTTGTTGATGTTGAAGCCGTCGGGTTCGACTCCGATCGGCACCACGTCGGCGCCGAGCTCCCACAGCGCTTCCGGCACCACCTTGTAGGCGGCGCCGTTGGCGCAATCGACCACGACGCGCAGGCCGTCGAGCGAGAGATCGCGCGGCAGCGTGCGCTTGGCGAATTCGATGTAGCGGTCATGGACGCCGTCGATGCGGCGGGCGCGGCCGAGGCTCGCGCTCTGCGCCAGGCGGCGGTCGAGCGATTCGTCGAGCAGCTGCTCGATCTGCTTCTCGACATCGTCCGACAGCTTGAAGCCCTGCGGGCCGAACAGCTTGATGCCGTTGTCTTCGAACAGATTATGCGACGCCGAGATCATGACGCCGAGATCGGCGCGCATCGACTTGGTGAGCATCGCGATCGCCGGGGTCGGCATCGGGCCGACCAGCAGCACGTCCATACCAACCGAGGTGAAGCCCGCGACCATGGCGTATTCAATCATGTAGCCGGACAGCCGCGTGTCCTTGCCGATCACGACGCGATGGCGATGGTCGCCACGCTGAAACACCAATCCCGCGGCCTGCCCCACCTTGAGCGCGAGCTCCGGCGTGATCAGCCCATTGGCGCGGCCCCGAATTCCATCGGTCCCGAAATATTTGCGGCTCATGTAACCCCCAACACGGACCTCTCGAACCACCCGGCGAGAGAGTCCTGAACGCCTACCAGTCTAGCGTGCATCGGCCTTATAGACTGCCAGGCGCTAAAAGGACTTCAAAAAATATGATGAATCATTACCGGGGCTAAACCCCGTGCCTCTACATTAAGGCACTGAAAGATATAACATTATTACTCTTTCGGCAACCTGGGGAACGAACGTCGTCCCCTACCCTTTGCCGGTGCGCTTGACGTGCTGGTCACCCTTGGTAGGGGCCGGCTGGGTGACATTGACGGGGTCGGAACCGGGAAACGTCTCCTCCAGTCCCTCCTCCAAGGCCTCGTCGAGCCGGCGCTTCTCGGCGTTCTCGTCTGCTTTCGGCTTGGAGCCTGATTGGGTCATCGCACTCTCCCATCCGTCTTCGATTTGGCAGGCCTCCCATCCATGCTAGATGACGGCAAGACCGAACACCCGCAAGACTTGCTGCCTAAAACAAGGCTCGCGACATCGAACGTGCGACACAGAAGAAGGGCCGGGACCGTCCATGAAGCACATTACCTGCATCGAAGATCTGCGCCAGCTGCACAAGCGCCGGGTGCCGAAGGCGTTTTTCGATTATGCGGACCGCGGCTCCTACACCGAGGACACGCTGCGCGCGAATTCGGAAGATCTGCAGCAGATCAAGTTCCGCCAGCGCATCCTGGTCGATGTGTCCAAGCGCACCCTGGCGACCACGATCCTCGGCGAGCCGGCGGCGATGCCGCTGATCCTGGCGCCGGTCGGCCTGCTCGGCATGCAGCATGGCGACGGCGAGATCTATGCCTGCCGCGCCGCGCAGGCGGCCGGCATTCCCTTCACCCAGAGCACGATGTCGATCTGCTCGATCGAGGACATCGCGGCCGCCGTCGACAAGCCGTTCTGGTTCCAGCTCTACGTCATGAAGGACCGCGGCTTCATCAAGTCGCTGATCGAGCGCGCGATCGCGGCGAAATGCTCGGCGCTGGTGTTGACCGTCGACCTGCAGGTGATCGGCCAGCGCCACCAGGACATCAAGAACGGCATGACGGTGCCGCCGGAATGGTCGCTGTCGAAGCTGATCGACTTCGCGACCAAGCCCGCCTGGGTGTCCGGCGTGCTGCAAGGCAAGCGCCGCACCTTCGGCAACATTGCCGGCCACGTCAAAGGCACCGAGGACCTGACGAAACTGTCGGAATGGACCGCCTCGCAGTTCGACACCTCGCTGAGCTGGAAGGACATCGACTGGATCCGCAGCATCTGGCCGGGCAAGCTGATCCTCAAAGGGATTCTCGATGTCGAGGACGCCGAGCTTGCCGCCAAGACCGGCGCGCAGGCGATCGTGGTCTCCAACCATGGCGGCCGCCAGCTCGACGGCGCGCCGTCCTCGATCGAGGTGCTGCCGGAGATCGTCGACGAGGTCGGCTCGAAGCTCGAGATCATGTTCGACGGCGGCATCCGCACCGGCATGGACGTGATGCGGGCGCTGGCGCTCGGCGCGAAGTCCTGCATGATCGGCCGCGCCTATGCCTATGGCCTCGGCGCCGGCGGCCAGGAAGGCGTCGCCAAGGCGATCGACATCCTGGGCAAGGAGCTCACCACCACGATGGGGCTGTGCGGCGTCAACACCATCGCCGAGATCGACGATCACGTGCTGGCGGTTTAGCCGCCGGCGCTATTATCGTAGCCCGGATGAAGCGAAGCGTAATCCGGGTCTTTCCTCGTGGATAGATTGGGCCCGGATTGCGCTGCGCTCCATCCGGGCTACGCAATCTTCGTCGTCCCGGGCAAGCGAAGCGCGACCCGGGACCCATAACCACCGATGGCCGTCGTTTCGCAACGCCGCGGCGACAGCACGCTTCAACAACTCAACCCTGTGATTACGGGTCCCTGCTTTCGCAGAGACGACAGCGGAGCCTGTTCAGCCTCACATCGGCGGTGCGATCCCGTCGCGGCCGACATTGACGCGGTTGGCTTCCAGCGTGCCGTCGTCCTTCTTCAGCGCACCGAAGATGATGATCTTGGCGCCCGGCTTCAGCTCCGACTTGTCGCCGGCGACGAAGGTGACGACCGGGGTGCCCGGCGGCACCACGACTTTCTTCTCGCCGTCCTTGTACTTCACCGTGATGTTCTGGCCGTCGGTGCCCTTCACGGTCTCGGCGACGGTGGCGTTGGTCATGGTCGAATTGGCGCGCAGGTCCCACGGGCGGAAGCCTTCGGCGGCGCCGCGCTGGTTCTCCGGGAAGATGTGAACCGCGATCGCCTTCTGCGTTCCGTCGGGTTCGGGCATCGCGGTGACCCCGATATAGGAGCCGGGCTTGATCTCCGACAGATCGGTCTTGGCGACGCCGAACACCGCGACGTTGTCGGTGGTCCGCACCTTCACGTCGGCACCGTCGCGCGACTTGATCGACAGCATGGCGCCGTCGACGGCCTCGATGGTGCCGCGGATGCGCACCGCCGGCGGCTGCTGCGCGGATGCAGCCGAGGCAAGGGCAACAAGAAGCAATGCGGCGAACAGCGTCGATTTCGGCATGGTGTCCCTCATGGGTTTGGCTGGCGAATCAGGGAACACCGCGGAGTTGAAGGTATTCCGTGCGGCTACCTCCCGTTTGCGGGAAAGGTGACCGTTCAACAACTACGGACCGGATGAGGGGGCCGTTACTGCGATAACGGACAGGTGATGCGTTTGCATGTTCTGCCGTAGCCCGGATGGAGCGGAGCGCAATCCGGGGACCGCCTTCCTGGGAAGATTCCCGGATTTCGCTCCGCTCCATCCGGGCTACGCGCTGTGCGTCACATCGGCGGCGTGAGGCCGTCGCGGCCGACGCTGACGCGATCGGTTTCAAGCGAGCCGTCTGGCAGTTTCTTCATGAAAGCGATGACCTTGGCGCCGGCCTTCAGGTCCGCTCTGTCACCGGGAACATAGGTCACGACCGGTGTATCGGGTGCGACCTCCACCTTCTTCTCGCCGTCCTTGTACTTGACCAGCAATGTGTGGCCGTCATTGCTGACGACGGATTGCGCGACGGTCGCATTGGTCATGCTGCTGTTCGGCTTCAGATCGTAGGGCCGCGAGCCTTCGCCGGTGCCGCGCATGTTCTCCGGGAAGACGTGCACCTCGACCGCCTTCGGCGTGCCGTCGGGGCCGGGCACGGTGGTCGTGCCGATGAAGGAACCGACCTTGATGTCGGATAGCGCGATCTTGGTGAGACCGAGCACCACCATGTTGCCTGCCATGTGCAGCTTGACGTCCTCGCCGCTGCGCGACTTCACCGCGAGCGTATCGCCATCGGCGCTCTCGACGGTTCCACGCACCCGCGTCGGCGTCGGCGGCTGCTGCGCAAGCGCATAAAGCGTGGATGCCGTCACCATCGCGAGCGCGATGCACGGACGAAAGAGATGGGAACGGCTGGCAGGCATGGTGATCTCCGGGAGGGAACGTGGGGGGACTAACACGAGACACCGTGCCAGAGACGCTATTCCAGGCCTCAAGTCTTTGTGAGATCGGCTTCGACCAGCCCACGCAGTTCCGCTGTAACTTGCGGGCGTTGGCCGAACCACAATTCAAAACCGCGCACCGCCTGATGCAGCAGCATGCCGAGCCCGTCAGCGGTCTTCAGGCCACGCGCCTCCGCCGCCGCGAGCAGCGGCGTCACCAGCGGCACATAGACAATATCGGAAACAACCGCATTTTGTGGCAGCAACCCCACATCGACCTCGAGCGCGGGCTGGCCATGCTGGCCGAGCGACGTGGCGTTCACCAGCAGCCCTGCGCGCGGCAGCAACTCGCCAACCGCGTCCCACGTCGCGGGATGAACACGCGCGTCGAACTGGTCGGCGAGCGCACGGGCACGGTCGATGGTGCGGTTGACCAGATGCACGCGCGCGATGCCGCGCTCGATCAGGCCGAACACCACCGCACGTGCCGCGCCACCGGCGCCGAGCACCAGCGCGTCCGCGGTCTTGTCCCAGCCGGGCGCGCAGGCGTCGAGATTGTTGATGAAGCCTTCGACATCGGTGTTGGTCGAGCGCAGCTCGCCATCGGCGAACCACAGCGTGTTGGCGGCGCCGACGGCACGGGCGCGCTCGTCCGGCGCCGATAGCGCCAGCGCGCGCTCCTTGTGCGGAATGGTGACATTGGCGCCGACGAAGCCGCGCAGCGACAGCCGAAACAGGAAATCCTTGAAATCCTCCGGCGGCACCGCCTCGATCACATAGCCGCCCTCGATGCCGAGCGTGCGCAGCCAGTAATGATGGATCAACGGCGAGCGGGAATGCGCGGCGGGCCAGCCGATCAGGCACGCGGCGCGGGTTTTGCTTGAGGACGTCATGATGGTGACATCGGCCAAGGCGGGCGCGCTGTCAATGCGTCCGCTTCGCGGTTGCGGCAACCAGCGCGCTGAGGGCGAACGCGGCGGCTGCGGCGAACCAGATCGCCGCGAGGTTGATCCAGCCATAGGCCAGCCCGCCGGCGAGCGCGCCCGCGACCAGCGCCGCCCACAACAGCAGGTTCGGCAGCCAGGCCCAGCCCGCACCGCCGGTGAGCGCGGCGGCGATCAGCTGGCCGGCCTTCACCAGCGCCCCGGTGACATAGGTGAGGCCGAGCCCGGCGCCGCCTTCGAGCTGGAATACGGCGTTCTCGAGCCCCATCGCCAGCACGATGGCGGCGACCGCGGCGTTCGGCAGGCCATGGGCATAGGCCACCGCCGCCGCCGTGAGCAGCCACGCCTCGATGAGCAGGAGCAGGGGCTGGCGATGGGCCAGCGCGCTGAGCACGATCAGGCTGCCGGCTGCGGCGCCGGCGACGAACAGCACGATCAGCTCCAGCGCTTCCAG
The DNA here is from genome assembly GCF_020194035.1 of Bradyrhizobium sp. BRP56. Taxonomy (NCBI): domain Bacteria; kingdom Pseudomonadati; phylum Pseudomonadota; class Alphaproteobacteria; order Hyphomicrobiales; family Nitrobacteraceae; genus Bradyrhizobium; species Bradyrhizobium sp. BRP56. Next base: position 21,278 of record NZ_JADYVV010000025.1, on the reverse strand, counting down.
GGCATGCTGCCAATGCCCCTCGGCCAGCGTCACGCCAAGCCGCGTCGAGTTGCCGCTCATGAAAGAGACGAACAGCCCGCCGAGATGCAGATAGCCGATGCCGTCGACATAGCCGGCCATTGCGCTGAGCGCGCAGGCCAGCGCCAGGTTACGGCGGGATTCAAGCATGCTGGCGGAAACTGCGTCATAGGAAGGGAATCACGGGCGCTATCTTGGCCCGTCATTCCGGGGCGATGCGACAGCATCGAACCCGGAATCTCGAGATTCCGGGTCTGGTCCTTCGGACCATCCCGGAATGACGGTGCGAAATCAGGCCGCGTCGCGATGCGCGGCGATGATCTGGTCGGCGGCGCGGCCCGTCACTTCGGCCATGCGGTCGAACTGGCGGGTGAAGGTGCCGGCGCCGGCTGTGGCGGAGCGCAGCTCGACGATCAGGTCGCCGATCTCGGATTCCGGCATCGTGGCGCGGACGCAATCCCAGCCGATCCAGCCGTCGCGGGTGTCGAAGCCGAGGATCTGGCCGCGGCGCGCCGACAGGATCGCGTTGATCTTGGCGGTGGCGTCGGTCGGGCAGACGATCTCGACCATGTGGATCGGCTCCAGCAGCACCGGCTGGCACTGCGGCAACCCCTCGCTGACCCCGATCCGCGCCGCGGTACGGAACGCGAGATCGGACGAGTCGACGCTGTGATAGGAGCCGTCGGTCAACGTGACGTCGACGTCGATCACGGGGAAGCCGAGTGGGCCGCGCGCCAGCGCGTCGACGACGCCCTCTTCCACCGCGCCGATATAGTTGCGCGGCACCGCGCCCCCGACCACTTTCTCGTGGAATTCGAAGCCTGACCCGCGCGGCTTCGGCTTGATGTCGAGCACGACGTCGCCGAACTGGCCATGACCGCCGGACTGCTTCTTGTGCCGGCCGCGCTGGGTGATCGGCTTGCGGATGGTCTCCTGATAGCCGATCGCCGGCGGATGCGATTTGACGTTGACGCCGTAGCGGTCCTTCAGCCGCTCCTGCGCCACGCGCAGATGCATCTCGCCCTGCCCCCACAGCACGGTGTCGTGGGTGCGCGGGTTCTGGATCATCGTCAGCGAGGGATCTTCCTCGTTCAGCCGCAGCAGCGCCTGGCCGAGCTTGACATCGTCCTTGCGGTCGGTCGCGGCAATCGAGATCGACAGCACGGCCGCGGCCGGCTCGACCTTGACCAGCGAGGCCGGCGCCGTCTTGCCGCTCGAGACCGTATCGCCGGTCTTGATCGCATCGAGCTTGCCGAGCGCGACGGTGTCGCCGGCCTCGGCCTGCGGCCGCTTGCTGTCATGCCCGCCCGAGACCGCGAGGATGCCTGAGACGCGTCCGCTCTCGCCACTTGAAGATTGCAGCGTCGCGCCGTCGTCGAGCCGGCCCGCAAGCACGCGCGCCAGCGACAGCTTGCCGCCGTGCTGCAAATGCACGGTCTTGAACACGTACGCCAGCGCATCCTTCTGATCCTTGATGCCGAGCCGATTGGCGCTCTCGGCAACGCCGGGCGCCTCATGGCGCAGCGCCTTCATCAGGCGGAGCACGCCGTTCTCGCGGCTCGCAGCGCCGAGCAGCACCGGACAGATCTGCCCTTCGCGCAGTTCGCGGGCGAGATCGTCGAACACGGCATCGCGCGGCGGCTGGATATCCTCCAGCAACTGCTCCATCAGCGCGTCGTCATGGTCGGCAAGCTTCTCCAGCATCGAGAAGCGAGCTTCCTTCTCGCGATCGAGATTGCCGCCCTCGAGCGCCATCACCTCCGACGGCTTGTGCTCGCGATAGACGAACGCGCGCTCCAGCGCGAGATCGACAAAGCCTTCGATCAGATCGCCGTTCCAGATCGGGATCTGGCGCAGCACCAGCGGCACGCGCGAGGCCGGCTGCAGCGTCGCAAGCGTCTCGCGGACGCGCTTGTTGGCACGGTCGATCTTGTTCAGGAACAGGAAACGGGGAATTCTCAGCTCCTCGAGCTCGCGCAGGATGATCTGCAGCTGCGGCAGCTTCTTCTCATCGGCTTCGCAGACCACGACCGCGGCATCGACTGCCGGCAACGCTGCACGCATATCGTGCGCGAATTCGATCGAGCCGGGACAATCGATAAAGGTGTAGCTGTCCCCCATAAAGGTGGTGGTGGCGGCGGTCAGGCCTACGCCCATCTTGTGTTGACGCGCCTCGGGGCTGGCATCGCCGACGGAGGTTCCGGCATCGACGCTGCCGGCAGTTTTAATGGCGCCAGTGCGCGCCAGGATCGCTTCCAGAAGTGTGGTTTTACCGCTTTGGAAAGGGCCCACCAATGCGATGCACCGTGGACCTCGGGGACTTCTGACGTCTTGTCCCATTGCCGCCTCCTCGTTTTGGAGCTCGGCCCATGATTGGGTCGGCGACCGTTTATGCTCTGCCTGCGTTTGACATTTGGCAAGCGGGAAAACGTCGCTGCGGTGCGGCGTCGCGTAAGCTTGCAATTCCGAGCCATCGTCCGGACAATTGCATCCGCTGCGTCAGTTCCTTCGCGCAAGTCCCGGAGAAATCTCGTGCCAGCGAGTCGCGAGGTCGAGCAGACGCTGCACGGCGGGCGAGACATCTTCTTCACGCCACGCAATCGTGAGCGGCGCCGTCACCGCCGGCTCGGCCAAGCGGACATATGCCACGCCGCGACCGGTCTGCGCGCGTGCCGCGGCCTCCGGGACGAGCGATACACCGACGCCGGCGGCGATCAGGCCAATCGCGGTTTGCAGATGCAGCACCTCCTGCGCGAGCCGCGGCGTGAAGCCGGCAGCCTGGCACGCGGCGACGATCAGGCCGGTGACCGACGGCTCCGGCCGCGCCGGATACAGCACGAAGGCATCGTCGGACAATTCGGCGAGCGCAATGTCGTCCCTCTCGGCAAGCGGATGCGCGCGCGGCAACGCCGCGACATAGGGCTCCTCCAGGATCAGGCGCTGGGCAAGTCCCGCCTCCGGCAATAGCGCCGGGCGTGCGAAGCCGACATCGATCCGGCGTCGCCGCAGCGCTTCGGCAATCTCGGCCGCCAGCATCTCGTCAAGCACGAGCTCGACGTCGGGACAGGCGTCGCGATAGCTGCCGATGAGATCAGGCAGACCGGCGAACATCGCGGAGCCGACGAATCCGATCGCGAGCTTGCCGGCCTGGCCGCGCCCGACGCGCCGCGTGTCCGCAACCGCGGCCTCGAAATTTACGAGCAGGGAGCGGGCGCGCGCAAGCAGCAGCTCGCCCGCCTCGGTGAGTCTGACAGGACGGCTATTCCGCTGCAGCAACGTCACGCCGAGTTCGTCCTCGAGCTGACGGATCTGCTGGCTCAGCGGCGGTTGCGCGATGTGCAGCCGCTCGGCCGCGCGGGTGAAATTCAATTCCTCGCCGAGCGCCACGAAATATCTGAGATGTCGCAATTCCATGCCGTCGGTATAGCACGGCGGCGGGTACCGTCAGTCATACACAATAGCTCTGCAACCGTATCGAACGAGTATTGGACCGGACGCGCGAACGCGGACAGCCTGCGGCAAAGCACAGGGAGTCCTTATGACGGCGCTGGAAAAAGCCTTCGCGGAAGCAGCCGCGGCAGGCATCACGCAACAGAAGATCGATATCGGCGGCCTGCGCGTCAACATCGCGCGCTTCGGCAAAGGGCCGCCGCTGCTCCTGCTTCATGGCTGGCCGGAGTTCTGGCTGGTGTGGCGCCCGCTGATGCTGCGCCTCGGCGACAGTTTTGAACTGATCGCGCCGGACTTGCGCGGCTGCGGCGACACCGCCAAGCCGACACCGGAGCCCGATGCGTCCGCCACCGCGGAGCGCCATGCGCTGGATATGTTTGCCGTCATGGACGCGCTCGGTCATGACCGCTTCGGCGTCATCGGCGGCGATCTCGGCGCCTATGTCATGCAGGCGATGTCGCATCGTCAGCCGCAGCGGCTGACCGGCACGCTCTATCTCTGCACGCCCTATCCGGGCCTCGGACATCGCTACGGCCAGCCCGGTCACCTGATCGAGGTCTGGTATCAATACTTCCAGCAGCTGCCATGGGCCGCGCAATTGGTCGGAAGCTCGCGCGAGTCATGCCGGCTCTACTTCCGACATTTCCTCGACCACTGGTCGGGCGACGATCCCGCGGTGTTCGGCGACCTGCTGGAAGCCTATGTCGACAACTTCATGAAGCCGGGCAACATCCAGGGCGGCTTCGACTGGTATCTCTCGTCCGCGCCCAATCGCCGGCTCTGGCTGGAAGGCAAGCTGCCGGCGCAGCCGCGCATCGACGTGCCCTCGCGCTTTCTCTGGGGCCGCCGCGATCCATTGATCGCGCCCGAATGGTCGGACAGGTTGAAAGACTATTGGAGCGAACCTTCGATCAGGTTCGTCGAGACCGGGCACTATGTTCACGCCGAGGCGCCGCGGATCGTTGCCGAAGAAGCCCGTGGCTTCTTCGGCAAGCTGATCAACCGCACGGACGCGCGTTAGCGGCCCGGACGCAGCTCCAGGCTTTCGAGGCCGGCGGCGATGTTGATGCCGACCTGGCCCTGCACGCTGAGCGGCTGCAGGGCGATCGTATTGTCGGAGCCGCCGACCAGCACGTTGCCGCCGACGCCGACACCGAGCGTCGCGCTGCCCTGCGCGCCGGCATAGTTGCCGGAGAGCGCACCCGGCCCGAGCCGCTCCACCGGCGCGTAGACGCCCCAGGCGAGCGCCGATTCCTGGGTGATGCCGAGATCGATGCCGACCTTCTGGATGGTCGCGATGTAGCGATCCTCAGGCAGACCATTGGCGCGCAGCACGCAACCGAGATGGGTCACGGAACCGACGATGAAGCCGACGCTCGCGCCGCCGCGGCATTCAAGGACGCCGACCTGCACGCGCTGGATCGGCTGTTGGGCGCTGGCGCCAACGATTGCGGTCAGCGTGGCAATGGCAGCACCGGCGAGGCGAGTGAAGCGACGCATGTTGGGAAGTCTCCGGCTGAGAGGCATGACGCGAGCAGAGAACCGAACGGCGCCGTGTCTGCGGCGCCGTTCGCATCCTATGCCACAACATCGAACGTCCAGCCAGAATTTGCGGTGCCCGGCCACCGATTGTCAGGAGATGTTGCGGCGCTGCTATGTTCCTCGGGGTCTGCCGATTGATCGAGCAACGGACAGCAAACAACAGACAACAAAAAAGAGGCCCGCTTTCGCGGGCCTCTTGATGAGACACCAACAACTTAGTGGTGGTGATGATGACGGTGGTGACGATGATGACGGCGCGGACCGCCGTAGGCGACCGGCTCGAGATCGATCCCGGCGATGCCGGCCGCAACGTTGAGGCCGGTCTGGCCCTGCACGCTGACCGGCTGCAGTGCGTAGGCGTTGTTCGGGCCGCCGAACAGGAAGTTACCGCCGGCACCGAGGCCGACCGAGGCGTTGACGCCGACGCCGCCGTAGCTGCCGGCGAGCGCACCGCGCGGGAGCTGGGTGGTCGGCGCGCTCACGGCCCAGGCGAGCTGGGTCGTCGCGGTGACGCCGAGGTCAACGCCGATCCGCTTCACGGTCGCAACATAGGGCTCGGGCCGACGGCCGCCGCTCTGAAATACGCATTCGAGGCGCGCGACAGAGCCGACAACGAAGCCGACATTCTCGCCGCCCTGGCATTGCAGGACCCCGGCTTGAACCTGAGGCGCCGCGTTGGCGGTGGCGAACGGCGCCAGCAACGCAAGCGCTGCAAGGGTGAGGGTCGAAAGTCGCATTGAACTGTCTCCGCAAGGTGAACTGAATTTGCGCGGCGGACAGGAAGGAAGGCTCGTGTCCAAAACAAGGCAGCGCGCAAAGACGCCGTAAAAACTTCCCGCGTGTGGCATCGATGTTCGCACACACGCGCGTGAGGTGAGCAGGATGTGATTTGACTCGTCGAATCTACCGGCGCGATTTCAGCACACAAACAAAAACGCTCCCGCACCAGGTGCGGGAGCGTTTCTTGATTTCGGATCGAACTACCGGAGATTACCGCAGAAGCGCTGGATGCGCTTGCAGGCATCCTCGAGATCGGAAGTCTTGGTGGCGTAGGAGATGCGGAACGCGGGTCCGAGCCCGAATGCCGATCCCTGCACCACGGCGACGCCTTCGCTCTCGAGCAATTCGGTGACGAACGCCTCGTCGTTGTCGATCAGCTTGCCCGACGGTGCCTTCTTGCCGATCGTGCCGGCGCAGGACGGATAGACGTAGAACGCGCCTTCCGGCCGCGGGCATTCGATACCGCTCGCCTGGTTGAGCATCGACACCACGAGGTCGCGACGCTCCTTGAACACCTTGTTGTTCGCGGCGATGAAGTCCTGCGGACCGTTGAGCGCCTCGACCGACGCCCACTGCGCGATCGACGACGGGTTCGAGGTCGACTGCGACTGGATCGTCGCCATCGCCTTGATCAGTTGCGCCGGACCGCCGGCATAGCCGATGCGCCAGCCGGTCATGCAATAGGCCTTCGACACGCCGTTCACGGTCAGCGTGCGATCGTACAGGCTCGGCTCGACCTGCGCCGCCGTGGTGAAGACGAAGTCGTCATAGACGAGGTGCTCGTACATGTCGTCGGTCATCACCCAGACATGCGGATGCTTGACCAGCACGTCGGTGATCGCCTTGAGCTCGCTCTTCGTATAGGCCGAGCCGGTCGGGTTCGACGGCGAGCACAGGATCACCCACTTGGTCTTCGGCGTGATCGCCTTCTCGAGATCTTCCGGACGCAGCTTGAAGCCGGTCGAGGCCGGGCACACCACCGGCACCGACTCGCCGCCGGCGAGCGCCACCATCTCGGGATAGCTGACCCAGTACGGCGCCGGGATGATCACCTCGTCGCCCGGATTGATGGTCGCCATCAGCGCGTTGTAGAGCACCTGCTTGCCGCCGGTGCCGACGATGACCTGGTTCGGCTTGTAGGTCAGACCGTTCTCGCGCGCGAACTTGTTGATGATGGCTTCCTTGAGCTCCGGAATGCCGCCGACATCGGTGTACTTGGTCTTGCCGGCCTCGATCGCGTGGATCGCTGCCAGCTTGATGTTGGCGGGCGTATCGAAGTCAGGCTCGCCGGCGCCGAGGCCGATGACGTTACGGCCCGCGGCTTTCAGCGCGCGTGCTTTGTCCGTGACCGCGATCGTCGCGGACGGCTTCACACGGTCGAGCGCAGCGGACAGGAAGGCCATTATCATCTCCTGGCAAACGTCGTGAGCCGTAGGGCCACGACTTGATTTGAATGGGATCGCGGCACCCTAGGCCTGTCGCCGCTGCACCGCAAGAAGCTTGGCGGTAAAGCACGAAAACTTTCGCGCATGGCTCGCGGCGCGCGCAATTTTCCGCAAGTTCCGGCGCCGGATGACTTATATCCGGCAAGGCCGGCGACCATAGCTCCGGCCTTGCCGGCAGGGCCTTCGGCGGCATGCGCCAGCGCGGATTGCTCCGAGGACAATGCCGCACGGCACCTGCCTGACAGCGCTAACGGCGGGTCGTCAACGCAGACCGGCGCGTCGTGCCGCCAAGGATGGCGCGTTAAGGTTTGTGGGTTGCAGCGCGCCGGCCGTGGTGCCGACCTTGATATCGGCCTTGCCATCGACCGGCACCGTGCAGAGCGTCGCGCAGGCGTGATCCGAGTTGTTCTGCCGTGTGGATGGAATCGTTCTGCACGTGTGCAGTGCAGTAGACGTTTCGACTTTTTCCACACTGCAGGGCTTGCGACGCATCCCCGTCGGCATCATTGTTTAGCGGCGTTGCGGTGTGACAGGCCGCGCAATTTTTAAGCGTACCGTCTCCCTGACCGAGTGAACCACGACGCAATGTACAAGCTCTATTCGATGCAGCGCTCCGGCAACAGCTACAAGGTCCGGCTGGCGCTTGCCGTGCTGAACACGCCGTACGAGGCGATCGAGATCGACATCCTGCGCGGCGAGAGCCGCACCCCGGAATTCCTGGCCAAGAATCCGAGCGGCCAGGTGCCGCTGCTCGAGGTCGCCGAGGGCCGCCATCTCGCCGAGTCCAATGCCATCCTCTGGTACGTCGCGATCGGCACGCCGCTGGCGCCGGAGTCGCGGATCGAGCGCGCCGAGGCGCTGCAGTGGATGTTCTTCGAGCAGCACGCGCTCGAGCCGAATATCGGCGCCGCCTATTTCTGGCTGTCGCTGGTCAAGGGCGGACGCGACCTGCAGACGCACGCGCTGGAGGACTGGATGGAGCGCGGCTATGCGGCGCTGCAGGTGATGGAAAATCACCTCAAGGAGCACACCTATTTCGCCGCCGGACAGCTCACCGTCGCCGACATCGCCCTCTACGGCTACACCCACGTCGCCGACCGCTGCGACTTCGACCTGGCGACCTTTCCGTCGATCCGCGCCTGGCTCAAGCGGGTCGAGCAGACCCCCGGGTTTGTCTCGATGGACTGGCAGCCTGGTACCGAGGCCGAACCTGAGCCTCGCCTCGCGGCCGGCGTCTGAACGGCTGGGTGTGAATCCAGGGAATAACGGGGAAACTGCCCAAATAACGGGCAAAACTCGCGCCCCCGCCGTATTTTAGCCATTTTTGGACGGCGCCGCCGCCGCAATGTTGCCGGTGACAACCGGCAGATTCGCGCGGATGTCGCGAGTGATTCGCTCGCGGCCTGAGGGATTTAGACCATGAAACGGTGGTCCGGCACGGCAGGCTTCGATGGCCGCCCTGCCCCGGTGGCATCATCCCGGCTGACGAACGCGATCGCCGCGTCGCTCGCGCTCGGCGCGCTGACGTTGTGCCTGGTCGTCGCCGTGACGGTGCTGTCGAGCAACATCACCATGGCAACGGCGATCCCGGCGTAATCAAGCAATTTCCGGTTGGCACCTGATCCGCGGCAAGGCGCGGGAGAGACAGCGGCGCGACATGATGAAGACCCCCGTCGGACTGGTGACCGTGACGCTGTCGGCGGCGATCCTGCTGGCGGCATCGCTCCTGATCGTGACCGGCACGCAAGGCGAAGACCGCGCACGCCCCGCGCATGTCACGACGCCGACCGCCAAGCCGGCCCCGCACCACTAAAGCGCAATGAGATCAGGTCGAACCGCGGCGGCAGTGTGCTCCCTCGCCCCGTTCTTACGGGGAGAGGGTTGGGGTGAGGGGCTCTTTCCGCGTATTCGGAGATCGCTGCATTTGCGGAGAGTCCCCCTCACCCGGAACGCATCTAACGATGCGTTCCAACCTCCCCGCACACGGGGCGAGGTGAAGCATTAGCCCCATTTGTGGAAGATCAGAAACGCGCCGGCGGCGATGAAGGCAAATCCGAGCGCGTGATTCCAGCCCAGCGGCTCCTTCAGGTACAACACCGAGAAGGCGGCGAACACGACCAGCGTGATCACCTCCTGCATGGTCTTGAGCTGCGCCGCCGAGTAGACCGCGCTGCCCCAGCGATTGGCCGGCACTGCCAGCCAGTACTCGAAGAAGGCGATGCCCCAGCTCACCATGATGACGATGGGGAGCGAGTGATCCTTGAACTTGAGATGGCCGTACCAGGCGAAGGTCATGAAGACGTTCGAGGCGAACAGCATCAGGATCGGCAGCAGCGACGGCGAAATGGCGGGCATCGAATGTCCTCTTGCAAGCAAAGCACGCGGTAACCCGCAGGCACGGAACCGGGTTCCGTGCCGATCTGCATATCATTTGATTTGAAATCAGCGAAAGCTGGTTCGGCCCCCGCAACGCCCGCTTAACGGTCGGGACGGAAATGCCGGCGCGGTTGCGGCCCTGTCGTCAAACTGCGGCTTTATCGTTCGTTTGATAGATAGCGAGAACGCGCATGCGGTTCGACTGGCGTGCAATTTCAGGTCCGGCCCTGACGGCGATCACGGCATCCGCCGCCTTCCTGCTCGATCGCCTCGTTGTCGCCGTCCCCAATCCCGCGCCGCTGTTCGTCTGCATCGTGGCGCTTGCGAGCTCGATCAGCGGCATCACCTCCGGGCTGATCTCCGCCGCGATCGCGGTGGCCGCCTCGGCGCTGTTCTTCCTCAATCATCGCGCGCTGCCCGGTTACGACACCGCCGACGTCGCGCGAATGCTGATGCTGGCGGCGACCGCGGCCGGCACGGCCGTGATCACTGGAATGCTGCGGCAGAAATGGATCGACGCCTTTGCCGCGGACCAGCAGCATCACGCCACCGCGGAGCGGCTCGCCGCCGCGCTCGATCAGGTCGACATCGGCATCGTGCTGCTCGACACCGACACCCGCGCCGAATTCATCAACCGCGCCTTCCGCGACTATTTCGCGCTGTCGGATGCGCAGGCCGAGAGCAAGCCGCCCTTCGTCGCGCTGATGTATCACGGCCGCGACACCGGCGCCTATGAACTGCAGGAAGACGAGCTGAGCGCGTTCATCGCCGAGCGCATCGCGATGATGCGCGCCGGCGACTCCACGCCGATCAATCTCAACCTCGCCGACGGCCAGGTGCTGCGCTTCAGCTGCACCGCACTGCCGGACGGCGGCCGCATGCTGAGCTACACGCCGGTCACCGACCTCGTGCGGCACACCGACGATCCCGCGAAGGCCGATGAATATCGGGCCCAGCGCGCCGGGCGCGAGCGCCGTCTGGCGCGGCTGCTGCGCGCCGCCGAGTGAGGCGCGACCTCGTCCACAATTGATCCTGCGAGATAGCGACGGTAGAACCTTGCGAGCGGTGCGGAGACATCGCCCGCAACGCAGGACCATCCAGGAATCCTCCATGGCCGACGACGTCACCATCCGCTTCGTCACCCGCGACGACTACGCCCAGTGGCTTCCTCTGTGGGACGGCTACAATGCCTTCTATGAGCGATCCGGGCCGACCGCGCTCGCGCCCGAGATCACCGCGATGACGTGGGAACGCTTCTTCGATGCCTATGAGCCGGTGCACGCGCTGGTCGCCGACGCCGGCGGCAGATTGCTCGGGCTGACGCATTATCTGTTTCACCGCTCGACCACCGCGATCGCGCCAACCTGCTATTTGCAGGATCTGTTCACCAGCGAAGCCGCACGCGGCAAGGGCGTTGACCGCGCGTTGATCAACGGGGTTTACGCGCAGGCCAGGCTCGCGGGATCGCCGCGCGTCTACTGGCAGACGCATGAGACCAACCACACCGCGATGCAGCTTTATGACAAGGTCGCGGACAAGCCGGGCTTCGTCATCTATCGCAAGATTGTCTGAGCGGATCTTCGCGGCCTGTGGATTGAACTGAGGTGTCACCGGCACGTTACAAAGCCCGGCTAGGCTTCCGCTCGCGCAGATCAGGCCCCCCGTCTCAGATCTTCGCCAAGCGGTCCCCGTCAGTCGCCGCGTCTGACCGGGACCGCTTTTTTTGCGGCATCTCATTTTGCGACACCGTCATGCGTGATCGGCGGTAGGACGGCACCTTGCCGGGCCCTAGTGTGCTTGTCACAATACGCGGCACCCCTCGCCTATCCCACAGGATTGTCTCATGGAAATTCGTAATCTCGGCGGCTCCGGGCTGCGCGTGTCCGCGGTCGGCCTCGGCTGCAACAATTTCGGCCAGCGCACCGACCTCGAAACCTCGCGCAAGGTGATCCACAAGGCGATCGATCTCGGCATCACGCTGTTCGACACCGCCGACATCTATGCCGGCATGGGCGGCTCGGAGACCGTGCTCGGCACCATGCTGGGCGACCGCCGCAAGGACATCGTGCTCGCCACCAAATTCTCCAAGCCGATGGCGACCGACGGCACCAAGCAGGGCGCCTCGCGGCGCTACATCATGTCCGCAGTCGAAGCGAGCCTCACTCGCCTGAAGACCGACTATATCGATCTCTACCAGCAGCACGACTACGATCCGCTCACCCCGATCGACGAGACGCTGCGCGCGCTCGACGATCTCGTCCGCCAGGGCAAGGTGCGCTACATCGGCAACTCCAACTTCCCGGCTTGGCGGATCGCCGAAGCCGAGTACGTCGCGCGCCAGATGAACATGAACCGCTTCGTGTCCTGCCAGGACGAATACAGCCTCCTGGTGCGCGGCATCGAGAAGGATCTGCTGCCGGCGGCGCAAGCATACAATCTTGGCCTCTTGCCGTTCTTCCCGCTCGCCAGCGGCCTCTTGACCGGCAAGTACCGGCGCGGCGCCGCCGCACCCGCCGATACCCGCTTCGCCAAGGCGCCGGCGTTGAAGGATCGCTACGTCACGCCGCGCAACGAGGACATCGTCGAGAAGCTGCAGGCGTTTGCCAGTGAGCGCGGCCACTCCATGCTCGAGCTCGCCTTCTCCTGGCTCGCCGCCCGCCCGCAAGTCGCAAGCGTCATCGCCGGGGCGACGCGTCCCGAGCAGATCGAGCAGAACGTCAAGGCGATCAGCTGGAAGCTCTCCGCGGAGCAGATGGCGGAGATCGATGGGATCACGAAGGGGTGACACTTGCGGTCGTGTAACCACAGCGTCGTCCCGGCGAAAGCCGGGACCCATAACCACAAATGCGCGTGGTTACGCCACGCTGTGGCTCCAGCGCGCCCCAACAATCACCAGCAGTGGTAATGGGTCCCGGCCTTCGCCGGGACGACAGCGTGATTGAGGCTGGCCGTCAAGCCACCAGCCCCTTCATCGGCTTTACCGGGGCGCTGTCCGGAAACACGGCATCAGCCAGGACGCGCTCGCCGAGGCCGAACTGGTCGTGCAGCACGCCCTTGATCACGGCGCGCAGGTCGGTGGTCGGGGCGAGGTCGCGGGCCTGATAGAGATTGGCGGGCTTGAGGCCGGGCCAGTCGGTGATCATGCGGCCGCCATTCACCGCGCCGCCGGCGAGCAGCGCGGTGGTGCCGGTGCCGTGGTCGGTGCCCTCGGTGCCGTTGATGCGCGCGGTGCGGCCGAACTCGGTCGCGACCACGATCACGGTGTCGCGCCAGCGCGCGCCGAGGCCGCTCTGGAATTCCGCCAGCGCGCCGTCGAGGCCGCCGAGCAGCTGCGCGAGGCGGCCGACCGGCCCGCCTTCATTGGCGTGGGTGTCCCAGCCGTCGAAGGCGAGCGCACCGATCCGCGGGCCGTCATCGGCTGCCATCAATTTCGCGGCGCCGCGCGCCACGAGGCGCATCGCCGCCACGCCGCCCACTCCGGGCTTCGGCTTCATCTCGTCGCCCTGCGCCTGCTTCTCGAGCTGCAAGCCTTGCGTCAGCGCGCTCGCCAGCACCGGATCGCGGTGCTGATAGAGATCGAGCAGCCGCATCGCGGTGTCGTCAGCGGCTTGCGGCAGCGCGGTCGGCGCCCAGCCGACGGTCGGCGCGGCGCCGCGCAGCACCAGCGGCGTGGTCGGGCCGACCGCGAGCGCGCTCGTCACCCGCTCGCCTTTCGGCAGCGCCTCCAGCGCGCGGTTGAGCCAGCCGGACTGCACGCGGCCCGGACCGGGAAAGCCGCTTTCCAGCACGTCCTGGCCGTCGAAATGCGAGCGATCGCGATAGGAGGTTGCCACCGCATGAACCACCGCGGCCTGCTTGGCGCGATACATCCGCGAAAATTCCGGCATCGCCGGATGCAGGCCGAAGAACGGATCGAGCATCACCGCCGCGTTCGGGCCATCGGGGCGCAGCGCGATCGCGCCGTGCAGGCCGGCATAGTCGGGGTCGCCGATCGGTGCGACCGTGGCAAGGCCATCAAGTGCGCCGCGCAGGATGATGGTGACGAAGCGCGGATCGCGGCCATCGGCGGCGCGCGCGAATTTCGGCAAATAAGCCCAGGCCGCAAACGAGGCGCCGCCGAGCAGCAGCGCGCGCCGCGACGTCGCCTGCAGCATCAGGCTCTCGGAGCATTCCATCGTCATCTCCTCTGGAACTCGGGCGACATCAACAGCAGCGCCAGCGCCTGTTGCCGCGATTCCGCGCGCTCGATGGTGCGCCGCGTCTCGGGTGAGGCTGCATCGGCGGCAATGAGCTCGAGCAGGTCGCGCGGGTCGAACCGGTCGGCGAGCTGGGAGGCAAGCTGCGCCGAGATGTCGAGCCTGAGCTTGACGCCTTCAGGTGCCGCCCAGGCCGCGGCGGTGTCCGGAAAACCGTTCGGCCCGGCCGGGGACCACAAGGGCTGGCCCAGCACGTTGAGGCCGTTGAGATAGCGGCCCGGATCCTCCGGATTGCGCGCCAGCAGGCGGCCGGAGGCGACCAGGAATTCGTAAGGCGAACGCATCTTTGTCAGCGGCGGCTGCCAGGCCTCGCTGGACTGAACGAGCGCGGTGGCCAGCGCCCTGAGATCGCCGTCCGTTTTCGTGAACATATTCTGCAGCCTCGCCACCAGCGCCGGCGGCGGATCGTCGGCGACGAAGTGGCGCGCGAACTTGGTCGCGATGAATTTTGCGGTCGAGGGATGCCGCGCGATGTCCGACAGCACCGCCTCGCCCTGCGCGACGCCCGCCTGCGCGTAGCTCTTGCCGAGCACCTGCTGCGGTCCGGGCTGGTGCGCATTGGCGTTGAACACGAAGCTGCCGGGCGTGCCGAGCTGGCCACGGCGGCCGGCAAAGGTCCAGCCGGTGATGACGCGCGCCAGCGCCGTCACATCGTCCTGGGTGTAGCCGCCGCCGACGCCGAGCGTATGCAGCTCCATGATCTCGCGCGCGAGGTTCTCGTTCAGGCCGCGATTGCGGTTGATGCCGGCGCGCGACTCCGGGCCGAGCGATTGCTGGTTGTCGAGAAAGAACAGCATCGCCGGATGCTGCTCGACGGCCTTCAGCATGTCCGAGAAACGGCCGAGCACATGCGGACGGATCGCCTCGCGCTCGAACGAGCCGGCCCACATCCGCGCCAGCGCGCCCTTGTTGGCGGAGACGCAGAAGTGGTTGGACCAGAACACCACGAGCCGTTCGACGAAGCCGCAATCGGCGACCACGCCGCGCTGCAGGCGCGCCAGCGCCTCGGCGCGGAACGTCTTCTGGATGATGTTGAGCGGTTGCGCCGGCGGCTTGGGCGGACCAGCCACCGTCTGCATCGTCGGAGGCTGCATCGGAGCCGACGGCGTCATCGCCGCATTGGCGTTGTCAGGCGTCTGCATCGCCGAATCCTTCCCGGCGATTTCCTTGGCGGCGGAGGGCAGCGACAGGTTGCGCCGCTGCTGCGGCTTGGTGTCCGGCCCCTGCGGCGGTGTCTCGCTCGCGCCCTGCTGCGCGGCCTTCGCGGCATTGCGCGCCTGCTGGATCTCGAACTGATAATCGAACACCTGCTTGCCGAGTTCGGGTGTCGAGAGCAGGCCCGGCACTTCGAGCAGCGCGCCGTTCGGACGCGCCAGTTCCGCCAGCACGAAACCGCGCGGATCGGAGGCCGCGTTGATGAAGTCGCCGGACGCCCCGCCGCGGGCGCCGAATCCAAACCGGTTGAGGGCAACCAGCGCGGCTTGCGAATCACGGGCCATCAGAATTCCCTTGACGATTTCCTTGGCGGCCTATCCCGGCTATATCAGTTGCTTGGCATCATAGCGCGGTCCGGGATGAACCCGAGATTAATTCGCGCATTAAATCGCGGTTAGAATGGACCTCTCGTCAAACGATCGTTCCCAACCAGCATCTCCGCGCCGGCTTGCCTGCACGGCATGCGGCAGCGAATTTTCCTGCTCGCTCACGGGAGCATGCTGGTGCTCCGATGAGAGTTTCTGCCTGCCGATGCCGACCGACGGCGACGACTGCCTGTGCCCCGCATGCTTGCGGAAGCTCGCGGAACAGCAAGCAGCGGTGAGCGCCACGTGAAGGCACGCTGGACCGTCGACGCCGTCCTGCTCGACATGGACGGCACGCTGCTCGACACCGAGAAGGTCTACTTCGACAGCCTGGTCGCGGCGCTGAACGTGTGCGGCTACACCGACGACGTCGTCGCGCTGTGCCATTCCATGGTCGGCCTTCCCGGCCCGGTCTGCGAGGCGATGCTGCGCGATCATTACGGCGCGACGTTTCCGCTGGAGGCGGTCAACCTGGCCTTCCTCGAACATCGCGATCGGATGATGCAGTCGGGCCTGCCGCTCAAATCAGGCACGCTCGATCTGCTCGACGCCATAGCTGCGGCAGGACGCCCGATGGCGATCGTCACCTCGTCGTCGCGCCGCTCTGCTGAACGCAACCTGACGCTTGCCGGCATCCGCGACCGCTTCGAGACGCTGCTGACGCTTGACGACGTGACACACGGCAAGCCGGACCCGGCGCTCTATCTCAAGGCCGCCGCGCGACTCGGCGTGACGCCGGCAGCCTGCATCGCCGTGGAAGACTCCAACCACGGCGTCACGGCGGCCCACGCCGCCGGCGCCATCACGCTGATGGTGCCGGACATGGCGCCGCCGACCGAAGCGACCCGTGCAAAATGCGCGGCCGTGCTGCCGGACCTCAACGCGGTGCTGGCGCTGCTGCAGGAGCGCGGCGCGCTTTAATCGTCATTGCGAGAAGGTCTCGCCGCAGGCTGCTGCACCTCTCCCGCTTGCGGGGGAGGTCGTATCGCATCGAAGATGCGATACGGGTGGGGGCTCTCTCCACGATGTGACTCGTGGAGAGAGCCCCCACCCCAGCCCTCCCCCACAAGCGCAGGGCTATCGCATGTGCGCTCGATCCCTCCACAGACTCGTCATGCCCGGCCTTGTGCCGGGCATCCACGTCTTGGTTTCCGCGCGAAAAAGACGTGGATGGCCGGGACAAGCCCGGCCATGACGATGTGGAAATAGCGCCGCCAAGCTTTTCGCTGCCATATGCGATTGCCCTGCCCGCAAGCGGGAGAGGGAGCGCATCGCCTTCGCGACTACCATTCCACCTACTCTCGTCATGTCCTAACCCCGCTTACGCCGCGGTCTCGCCAGCGCCGTCGCAATCAGCGTGCGTGCGGCCTCCCCCGCCGTCTCCATATAGCTCGCGTCGCGGTGCAGCAGCACGACGGCGAATGATCCGTCCAGCAGCAGCAGGATCTGGCGCGCCAGCTTGAGCGGATCGGCGATGCCCTGCTCCGCGAAGGTCGCGCGCAGCCAATCCTCGAACTTCTTCTTGTGCGCGGCACCGATCCGGATCGCGGGATGCCCGGGCATGTTGGCGAGCTCGGCGGAGGTGCGCAGGAAGCCGCAGCCCTTCCACTTCGGATGCCGCGCCGAGCGCGCGAGGTTCTTGAAGATCGCCTCGACCTTCACCGCCAGGCCGCCCTCGGCCTCCGCGAACCATTTGCGGAACAGCGCGAGATTGGGCTGGTCGCGCGCGGCGAGATAGGCAGCGACGAGATCGTCCTTGCTCTTGAAGTGATAATACAGCGTGCGCTTGGTGAGGCCGGCCTTGGCCGCGACCTCGTCGACGCTGACGCGGCGAATGCCTTCATTGTAGAACAGCGCGCTCGCCGCCTGGACGATGCGCTCGCGGGTGGGCTCGGAGGGTCTGGGCATTCTGCTATGTATACTAACCAGTGAATATACACAAATTGCGGCTGGCCCTACATTCGGCCCGACACACAATTGCTGGAGACTGCATCATGCCCGCCCCCATCCTGCTCGAGATCACCGACGGGATCGCCCTGATCACCCTGAACCGTCCGGAGCAGCTCAACGCGCTGAACTACGCGCTGATCGATCAGCTGATGGCCGCGCTCGGCCGCATCGAGGGCGACGCTGAGGTGCGCGCCGTGATTTTGACCGGGGCCGGCGAGCGGGCCTTCTCGGCCGGCGCCGACATCAAGGAGTTTTCCGAGAGCGTCAAGCAGGGCGCCGCCGTCGCGGTGCGCGACTTCGTCCGCCGCGGCCAGGCCATGAGCGCGCGGCTCGAGGCATTCAAGAAGCCCGTGATCGCCGCGGTCAACGGGCTCGCCTTCGGCGGCGGCTGCGAGATCACCGAGGCGGTGCATCTCGCTGTCGCCAGCGACCGCGCGCAATTTGCAAAGCCCGAGATCAAGCTCGGCATGCCGCCGACCTTCGGCGGCACGCAGCGACTGCCACGGCTGGCGGGACGCAAGCGCGGACTTGAATTGCTGCTGACGGGCGATCCGTTCCCGCCCGAGCATGCGCGCGAGATCGGGCTGGTCAATCAGGTCGTGCCGCACGATCAGCTGCTGACCGCCGCGCGCGAACTCGCCGGCCGGATCACCAGGCATTCGCCCGGATCGGTCGCCGGCACCATCACCGCGGTGACTCGCGGGCTCAACATGCCGATTGCCGAGGGCCTTTTGGTCGAGAGCGAGCAGTTCGCCGCGCTGGTGCCGGGCCGCGATCTCGCCGAGGGGCTCGCGGCGTGGAAGGAACGGCGGCCGGCGAGGTATGTCGGGGAGTAGCGTCAATCTATCAGCTCGTCATGCCCGGGCTTGACCCGGGCATCCAAGACTTCCCGCGTCCCAAGACGTGGATGGCCGGGTCAAGCCCGGCCATGACGACGGAGAGACGGCGGAGACCTCTGCCTTTACCGCACCACCGCCGCGGTCTGCCCGAACAGCAGCTTGCGCTCTTCCTCGGTGCGGATCGCGGGCTGGCCGAAATTCGGATTGACCTCCTTCGCCTTGGCATAGGCGCGCTCGGTCGCCGGGCGCTTGCCGATCGTCTCCAGCCAGCGCTTCAGATGCGGGAAATCGTCGATCTCCTGGCCCTGGTTCTTGTAGGGCACGACCCAGGGATAGCTCGCCATGTCGGCGATCGAATAATCGCCGGCGACGAATTCGCGGTCGGCGAGCCGCTTGTTGAGCACGCCGTAGAGCCGGTTGGTCTCGTTGACGTAGCGGTCGATCGCGTAAGGCA
Source organism: Bradyrhizobium sp. BRP56 (assembly GCF_020194035.1). NCBI lineage: Bacteria > Pseudomonadati > Pseudomonadota > Alphaproteobacteria > Hyphomicrobiales > Nitrobacteraceae > Bradyrhizobium > Bradyrhizobium sp. BRP56. The sequence continues at coordinate 2,588 of NZ_JADYVV010000025.1, read as the reverse complement.
GCTTCTCGACGGCGTAGTTGCGGAAATGGTGGTTCTGCCCGGCCATCGGCCCGAGCCCGCCCATCTGCCAGAACGTCCACTGGATCGCGTCATAGCGGCCATGGATATCGGCCGGCAGGAATTGTCCGGTCTTCTCGGCGAGATAGAGCAGGATCGCGCCGGACTCGAACAGCTGTAGCGGCTTGCCACCGCCCTTCGGCGCGTGATCGAGAATTGCGGGGATGCGGTTGTTCGGCGCGATCTGCAAAAAGTCCGGCTTGAACTGATCGCCTTTGCCGATGTTCACCGGGAAAATCTTGTACTCCAATCCGGTCTCCTCAAGGAACATCGTTACCTTGTGACCGTTCGGCGTGGACCAGTAGTGGAGATCGATCATGGGCGTGATCCTGCATTGCCAGGGACTGCCGATGTCGTGCATCGGCGAGAAAGATGCGAATGCATGGAGTTGGGCGCATAACCGCAGCCAAGTCAATGGCGCGCGCATTGCACCGCGCGCGAATGTGATCTGCAAGCAGCGCAAGTACCCGATTGAGCCGCGTCCCAATTGCTCCTAGGCTCAACGTGTTTGGTATTGAAAAGTTTTCAAAACACGGGGGATTGCGATGACACGGGATTTGGCACGACGTGATTTCCTGAAAGGTTCGGCCGCGCTCGCCGGCGCAGCAGCCGCGGGCGCCTTCTCCTGCGTCGAGGTCGCGAGCGCCGCACCGATCGAGGTGCCGACCGTCGACAAGCTCTCGATCCGCGTGCTGGTCGATTCCAGCTTCGATTTGTTCTTCAAGCCGAAGCAGTCGGGCGGCGTCACCATCGCGCCGCCGCCGCGCTCCGCCGACTACCAGAAGTCGCTGCACAATGAATGGGGCCTGTCGCTGTGGCTGGAGTCGGAGGCCGAGGGCGCGCAGCGCACGCTGATGCTCGACTACGGCTACACGCCGGAAGTGCTGCTCAACAACATGGCGCTGGTCGGCGTTGATCCGGCGAAGCTCGATGCCCTGATTGTGAGCCACGGGCATTACGACCATTTCGGCGGCCTCAACGGCTTCCTCGACAAATTCCGTGATAAACTACCGGCCGACGTGAAGCTCTATGCCGGCGGCGAGGACAATTTCTGCCACCGCGTCAGCGCAACACCGACCAAGGGCCAGTTCAACGATTTCGGCACGCTCGACCGCCGCCAGCTCGCGGCGCAGCGCGTCACCACCGTGCTGTGCGAGACCCCGACCGTGATCGCGGGCCATGCCTTCACGACAGGCAAGATCACCCGCCGCAGCATCGAGCGTGTGCTGCCGCAGACCTGGGTCGAGTTCGGCATCAAGGACGGGCTCGGCTGCAATGCCAGTCACTATCTGCCGGCCGAGATGGACGGCAAGATCGTGCCCGACGAGCACATCCACGAGCACGCCACCTGCTTCAACGTGCGGGACTTCGGCCTCGTCGTGATCTCGTCCTGCGGCCATGTCGGCATCGTCAATTCGGTGAAGCAGGCACAGGAGGTCTCCGGCATCCAGAAGGTGCACGCCATCGTCGGCGGCTTCCATCTCGGGCCGGCGCCGAAGGATTACCTCACCGAGGTGGTCGCCGAGATCAAGAAGCTCGACCCCGACGTGCTGATCCCGATGCACTGCTCCGGGCTCAACTTCGTGCAGGAGGCGACCGCGCAGATGGGCGACAAGGTGCTGGTCACGACGACGGGCAGCCGCCTCTCCTTCGGCATATGATCGCGCCGATCCCGCGCGTCATTGCATTCGCTGGCGCGGGCCTGGCATTCGCCGGCGTCGGCCTGTGGCTGACGCTGGCGCCGGTGCTGGCGGGCGATGCGCCGCCGCAATCGGCGCGCTCGGCCGCCGAGATCATGGACATCCTGATGTGGAACAGGGAGCCGGTCGGCGGCCCGTTCGCGTTGACCGATCAGGCCGGCCATGAGCGCACCGACAGGGAGTTCCGCGGCAAGCTGATGCTGATCTATTTCGGCTTCACCACCTGCCCCGACGTCTGCCCGACCGATCTGCAAGCGATCGGGCTTGTGCTCGACAAGCTCGGCCGCGACGGCGACCAGGTGCAACCGATCTTCATCACGGTCGATCCCGAGCGTGACACCGCGGCGCATCTCGCAGACTACGTGCCGATGTTCCACCCGCGCCTGATCGGACTGACCGGCAAGCTGGATGCGATCCGCAAGCTCGCCGATGCCTACAAGGTCTATTTCGCGCGGGTGCCGCTGAAGGATGCCGGCGACTACACCGTCGATCACACCGCCTACATCTATTTGATGGACCGCGAGGGCAATTATCTCGGCTTCTTTCCGCCGGGGACGTCGGCCGACCGGATGGTCGAGATCATCCGGCCACGGCTCGCCGAGCCGGCGCGCTAGTGCCGCATCGGGATTGCTGTCCCTCTCCCGCTTGCGGGTAGGGCAATCGCATATGGCCGTTTGAGGCGATCGGAGTTCCCACAAACTCGTCATGCCCGGGCTTGTCCCGGGCATCCACGTCTTCGTTTCCACGCGAAGAAAAGACGTGGATGGCCGGGACAAGCCCGGCCATGACGGCGCGGAAGAATCGGTTCATTCCATATGCGATTGCCCTGCC
>NZ_JADYVV010000249.1:0-385 GCF_020194035.1 Bradyrhizobium sp. BRP56 | reverse complement strand
ATGCCGAACCGGTCGGTGATCTTGCCGGCGATCACACCGCCAAGCCCGAAGCCGAACATCATGAGGGTGAAGGCCAGCGACACCGCGCCGCGCGTGGCTCCGAATTCGACCTGCACCACGGGAATCACGACCACGACCGCCCACATGCCGACGGCCCCGATCGAGCCGATCAGGAGGGCAATTACGAGCCGCACCCAGGCCTGACGGGAGTCAGGGGTGAAGGCGTCAGGTGTTTGCCCGGGATGATTTGGCGCGTGCACAGGCAGGACCATGTTCGCGGACCGCCGCATGGTCAACCATCTTGCCGCGATATTGGGCATGCGCGGTGCGCTGCGGTAATAAGCTCTTGGCGAATGCGTCTTTTGCCATTAGTTTGCAACAAGCG
>NZ_JADYVV010000248.1:0-386 GCF_020194035.1 Bradyrhizobium sp. BRP56 | reverse complement strand
TCTGCATCTGCTGCAGTGCCGCGCCGCTATCCAGCAGTTCGCGCGCCCGGGCATAGCCGGCCCCGCCGCGCAGCTTGGGATCGTATTCCAAGAGATGGGCGGCGAGCCGGAGCGACTTCTCGCGCAGATCGCGCGGCGCATCCTTGTCATTGCCGAGCACCGCCATGACGTCGTTGGCCTCCAGCACCGGCCCGATGCCGTTGCCGATCGGCTGGCTGCCGTCGGTCGTGATCACCTCGACCGTCCGGCCGAAGCGGTCGCCGACGAATTCGAACAGCTTTCGCAGCCGCATGGCCTCGACGCCGCCGGTGACCTTCGCGGTCGGCCCGACCGGAATGTCGATCAGCAGATGGGTCGAGCCTGCCGCGATCTTCTTGGACATGATG
>NZ_JADYVV010000247.1:0-387 GCF_020194035.1 Bradyrhizobium sp. BRP56 | reverse complement strand
GCAGCACCGGAGCCCGCACCCGCACCGGCGGTCACGGACCAGGGCTGAGCGTGCGCGGCAGGTGGCTGATTGCAGCCCTGCTGCTGGCGCCCGCGTGGGTCGTCGCAGCGCCATCCCCGGACTGTACGCAGGGCCTGCTGCAGCGGTTGGGGTGGCGCTTCGAGGATGCCGAGCTGCGTGCACCGCAGGTACACAAGGGCCCGGTGTGTACGCGTTCCTCGCTCGCCGCGGCACAGGCAGCGGGTGACCTGCGCGTACGCTGGCCGGCGGATCTGCCTGCAGGCGAACGACAGGCACTGCTGCAGCAGCTGCTGGAAGACCCTGCTACGGTCTGCGCCTATGCCTTCGAGCTGGGGGCGGCCACGCGGCGCGCGACCTCGGCATTGC
>NZ_JADYVV010000246.1:0-387 GCF_020194035.1 Bradyrhizobium sp. BRP56 | reverse complement strand
CCCGGCTTCCACTCATTGGTCTCCGGATCAAAGCCCTCGGGGTAGATGTAGTTACCGTCCTCATCATAGGAGGCAGCCATCCCGTACAGCGACGGATCGAACTCGTCAGACTCCACGTCGATACCCTCGTTGGCCTGCTTAAGGGACAGCGAGATGCGGCGACGGTCGAGGTCGATGTCGATGATCTTGACCATGACATCGTCGTTGACGCTAACGACCTGCTCAGGGATTTCGACGTGGCGCTCGGCCAGCTCGGACACGTGGACCAGACCCTCAATGCCGTCCTCGACGCGGACGAAAGCGCCGAACGGAACGAGCTTGGTGACCTTGCCAGGAACAATCTGACCAATCTGGTGCAGACGGGCGAACGCCTGCCACGGATCCTCC
>NZ_JADYVV010000245.1:0-387 GCF_020194035.1 Bradyrhizobium sp. BRP56 | reverse complement strand
GCATGTCATAGCGCTGGAATGCAATATCGGCAGAATACAAACTCAGTGATGGTATTTCAGGATGCTGGATAAGTGGATTGGCCGCTGCAACGCCGTGAGGCGCTACACCATAACAACGCATATTCTCAGGCGGAAACTGGTTAGCAAGATGCTGTAACCAGTGTTCATCCAGTTCGTTGAAGGCATGTGCGGCACTGCGAATAAGCCAGCTTGTTTGCTGGTTAACCAGAGTCCAGCTATCTACTTCCCAGGGAAGATAGCAGCCATCTGGCAAAACCCGCGTCACGTTGAGTCCGGCAGTATGTAAACGCTCAAGATAACGACTGAGTTTCTCCGACTGAATGCCTATCACCTCGACACTTTCGTTTTGTTTATCGACAACCGTCC
>NZ_JADYVV010000244.1:0-388 GCF_020194035.1 Bradyrhizobium sp. BRP56 | reverse complement strand
GTTATGGACAGTCTCAATCTTAATAAACATATTTCCGGCCAGTTCAACGCCGAACTGGAAAGCATCCGCACGCAGGTGATGACCATGGGCGGCATGGTGGAGCAGCAGCTTTCTGATGCAATCATCGCGATGAATAACCAGGACAGCGATCTGGCGAAGCGCGTCATCGAAGGCGACAAGAACGTCAACATGATGGAAGTGGCGATCGATGAAGCCTGCGTGCGCATTATCGCCAAACGTCAGCCGACGGCGAGCGACCTGCGTCTGGTTATGGTGATCAGTAAAACCATTGCCGAGCTGGAGCGTATTGGCGACGTGGCGGACAAAATCTGCCGTACTGCACTGGAGAAATTCTCCCAGCAGCATCAGCCATTGCTGGTAAGTCTGG
>NZ_JADYVV010000243.1:0-388 GCF_020194035.1 Bradyrhizobium sp. BRP56 | reverse complement strand
GGCATGGGACTGGCGCCCGGAGATCCACGATACCGATGGCCTGTCGCTGTGGACCGGCGCTGGCGAATGGATCTGGCGGCCGCTGCTGAACCCGCGCAACCTGCGCTTCAACATGTTCGTGGACCGCAACCCGCGCGGCTTCGGCCTGCTGCAGCGCGACCGCAACTTCGACCATTACCAGGACGACGGCGTGTTCTACGAGAAGCGCCCGTGCCTGTGGGTGGAGCCGAAGGGCGAATGGGGCGAGGGCTCGGTGCAGCTGGTGGAGATTCCCACCGTGGACGAGACGTTCGACAACATCGTGGCGTTCTGGAACCCGAAGGATAAGCCGCAGCCGGGCCAGGAGCTGCTGGTCGGCTACCGCCTGTACTGGGGCGCCGAACCGCCG
>NZ_JADYVV010000242.1:0-388 GCF_020194035.1 Bradyrhizobium sp. BRP56 | reverse complement strand
TTTCTGGTGCGTACACGTTGAAGTGGCCCATCTGGCCACTCATCGGGCCCAGGCCGGCCATCTGCCAGAACAGCCATTCCAGGGTGGCCACGCGGCCGCGCGGGTCGCTGGGCAGGAAGCGGCCGGTCTTCTCGGCCAGGTACAGCAGGATCGCACCGGACTCGAACACGCTCTGCGGGGCACCGCCATCGGCCGGGGCGTGGTCGACGATGGCCGGCATCTTGTTGTTGGGCGAGATGGCCAGGAACTCTGGCTTGAACTGGTCACCCGAGCCGATGTTGACCGGGTGGATGCGGTACTCCAGGCCGGCTTCCTCCAACAGCAGGGTCACTTTGTGGCCGTTCGGGGTGGGCCAGTAATACAGGTCGATCATGGCGTCGGCTCGGGG
>NZ_JADYVV010000241.1:0-390 GCF_020194035.1 Bradyrhizobium sp. BRP56 | reverse complement strand
CGAAAGCAGGGACCCCATAACCACAGGACGTGGCGATGGAGCGAGCTGGGGCCACAGTTCGCTTCAACAACGCAACCCTGTGGTTATGGGTCCCGGATCGCGCTTCGCTTGCCCGGGACGACGTGGGAAAGAGCGGCACCCGCACATTCAGTGTCGTCCCGGCGAAGGCCGGGACCCATTACCACAGGGAGTTGTTGTTTGTGCGAACTGGGGCCCCAGTGTGCTTCATAGCCACGGCCGGTGGTTATGGGTCCCGGCCTTCGCCGGGACGACGTGGGGAGAAAGCGAGCTCGAAATCGATGCTCAGGTATTGAAGCGGAAATGCATGACGTCGCCGTCGGCGACGACGTACTCCTTGCCTTCAAGCCGCAGCTTGCCTGCATCGCGCGC
>NZ_JADYVV010000240.1:0-392 GCF_020194035.1 Bradyrhizobium sp. BRP56 | reverse complement strand
GTCTCGGCCTTGGCGGAGATATCCGCCTCTTCCGCATCGTTGACGGCGCGAACCGCATTATTCTTCTGGGCCGACATGAGAGAGCTTACCGTGATAGATTGAAGAAAGTTTTTCGAACTGAACCGTTCGGTTCGATTGACATAATCTCTTTCCTGACACATATCAAGTGTTATCGAACCGATTGGTTCGACGTTCGGTTAATTTTTTTTACGCCGTTGTGATGCTATGAGGGCGGCAGCGATGGCAGGGTGAAGACAGGGATATGGAGACGGAAACGGAAACGGGCTGTCCGGGCAATGCCGCCGGGCGTTTTGCGGCGGGCGAAGACCCGGCCAAACGCGAGCAGATGCTGGCAGGTGCGTGGCGTGTGTTCAAGCGCAAGGGCTTCGATG
>NZ_JADYVV010000024.1:0-108346 GCF_020194035.1 Bradyrhizobium sp. BRP56 | reverse complement strand
AGGGAATCCACGAAAACCAAATCGCAAGGTTCTGACGCCCAAAGCATCAAAACCTTGCAATCTGGAAATGCCCCTTAGCCCAAATCGAGATTCCCGATCAGTGGCTTAGTCCTTCTTCACGGACGACGTGGGTGCATCGCCGTGACAGAACCGGCCGGTCGCCTTGTGGCCGGCGAGGTGCCCCTCGAGCGCCGCCAGCGTCTCGACCGTCCAGTGCCGCCGCCACGCGTTCTGCCGGCTGTCGCGCAGATCGAGCTCGCGGTCGAGATAGCGTCGCACCCGCGGCGTCAGCAGCGGATGGCCCTCGCAGGCGACGATCAGCGCCAGCCCGCGCACCCGGGCGCGGCCGAGCGCATCCGCCGGCAGCAGCGGCGGCGTCGGAAAAGTCTCGTCGAGCCAGTCGATGATCGCGAGCGACTGGAACAGCACCGTGCCGTCGTCGGTCACCAGCGCCGGCAGCGCCATCTGCGGATTGATCTTGCGATAGGCATCGGTGCGATGCGCGTCCGCATCGAGATCGACGAAGACGACGTCGGCGGCCACGCCCTTGAGGCTGAGCGCAATCCGCACCCGAAAGCTCGCCAGCGAGCGCCAGAAGGAGAAGAACTGCATGGAGTGCACCCCGCATTTCTTCCCCTCTCCCCTTGTGGGAGAGGGTGGACGCGATGCAAGGCATCGCGGACGGGTGAGGGGTCTGTCTCCGCGGATAAAGACCCCTCATCCGTCGCGGACTTTGTCCGCGACACCTTCTCCCACAAGGGGAGAAGGGAAGAAAGGTCTATCCAGACCCGTAGCCCGGATGAAGCGCAAGCGAAATCCGGGGCCGGTCCGTCGTTCCGTCGCAGTCTATCCCGGATTACGCTTCGCTGCATCCGGGCTACGGCACTCCAATACGTCATGCCCGGGCTTGACCCGGGCATCCATCAATCTTCGGAAGTGTTTTTGAAGATGGATCGCCGGGTCAAGCCCGGCGATGACACGTGTCGAGGAGGCCTACCCAGCCCCCACCTTCTTCTTGCGCCAGGCGAGATGCACGGCGCAGGTGCAGCCCTGCGGATGCGAGGCCAGCTCCGCGTCGTTGGCAGGCGTCGCGGCGGGCGCGATCGCCGATCCCTTGGCGCCGTCCTGCGAGGGGATGTAGTTCAGCACCGGCGCCAGCCAGCGCTCGATCTCGGCGACCGTCATGGCCTTGCGCGCGGCGTAGTCCTCGACCTGGTCACGTTCGATCTTGCCGACGCCGAAGTAGAAGCTTTCGGGATGCGAGAAGTACAGGCCCGAGACCGACGAGCCCGGCCACATCGCAAAGCTCTCGGTCAGCTTCACGCCGGCGGTGTTCTCGGCGTCGAGCAGCGCGAACAGCGTCCGCTTCTCGGTGTGGTCGGGTTGCGCCGGATAGCCGGGCGCCGGGCGGATGCCGTCATATTTCTCGAGGATCAGTTCGTCGGCCGACCAGGTCTCGTCGGGCGCATAGGCCCAGAACTCCTTGCGCACGCGCTGGTGCATGCGCTCGGCGAAGGCTTCGGCCAGGCGATCGGCCAGCGCCTTGCACAGGATCGAGGAGTAGTCGTCATTGGCGTTCTTGAAGCGGTCGGCGACCGCATCCTCGCCGATCCCCGCGGTGACGACGAAGCCGCCGACATAGTCGGGCACGCCGGACCCGGCAGGCGCGATGAAGTCGGACAGCGCGGCATTGAAGCGGCCCTCGCGCTTCTCGAGTTGCTGGCGCAGGGTGTGGAAGGTCGCGATTTTCTGCTTTCGCGTCTCGTCGGCATAGACCTCGATGTCGTCGCCGACTGCGTTGGCCGGCCAGAAGCCGATGGTGGCGCGGGCGGTGAACCACTTCTCCTTGATGATGGTGTCCAGCATCTTGCGCGCGTCGGCATAGAGCGAGCGGGCGACTTCGCCGACCTTGGGGTCGTCGAGGATCGCCGGGAAGCGGCCGGTCAGCTCCCAGGTCTGGAAGAATGGCGTCCAGTCGATGTAGTCGGCGAGCTCGGCAAGATCGTAGGCGTCGAAGCTCTTCAGCCCGAAGAAAGCCGGCTTCTTCGGCGGCGCCGCGGCGAAGTCGATCGCGACCTTGTTGGCGCGGGCCTCGCCAAGCTTCAGCCGCTTCTTGTCGGCCTGGGCGCGGAAATGCGCCGTCGAGATTTTTGCGTATTCGGCCCGCACCTCGGCGGCGTAGGCCTGCTTCTTCTCGGCCGACAGCAGCGAGGACGCGACACCGACGGCGCGGCTCGCGTCATTGACATGCACGACCGGGCCGCCCGGATAGTTCGGGTCGATCTTCACGGCGGTGTGCACGCGGCTCGTGGTGGCGCCGCCGATCAAAAGCGGCAGGTTCATGCCCTGCCGTTGCAGCTCGCCGGCGAGGAAGCTCATCTCGTCGAGCGAGGGCGTGATCAGGCCGGACAGGCCGATGATGTCGGCGCCCTCGGCCTTCGCGGTCTCGATGATCTTGTTGGCAGGCACCATGACGCCGAGGTCGATGACCTCGAAATTGTTGCACTGGAGCACGATGCCGACGATGTTCTTGCCGATGTCGTGGACGTCGCCCTTCACCGTCGCGAGCACGATCTTGCCCGCGGCGTTGCGGCCGCCGGTGATGCCGTTGGCGAGGTTGCGCGCCTTCTCCTCCTCCATGAACGGCATCAGATAGGCGACCGCCTGCTTCATCACGCGGGCCGACTTCACGACTTGCGGCAGGAACATCTTGCCGTCGCCGAACAGGTCGCCGACCACGTTCATGCCGGCCATCAGCGGCCCCTCGATGACGTCGAGCGGACGGGACGCGTTCTGGCGGGCGGCCTCGGTATCCTGCTCGATGAACTCGGTGATGCCGTGCACCAACGCGTGCGACAGCCGCTTCTCGACCGGCCATTCGCGCCAGGCGAGATCGGCTTCCTTGGTCTGCTTCTCCTTGCCGCGGAATTTCTCGGCCAGCGCCAGGAGCCGCTCGGAGGCGCCGGGATCGCGGTTGAGGATCACGTCCTCGCAGGTCTGGCGCAGCTCGGGGTCGATGTCGTCATAGACGATCATCTGCCCGGCATTGACGATGCCCATGTCCATGCCGGCATGGATGGCGTGATACAGGAACACCGAGTGCATCGCCTCGCGCACCGGTTCGTTGCCGCGGAACGAGAACGACAGGTTGGAGACGCCGCCGGAGATGTGGGCGCCCGGCAGGTTCGCCCGGATCCAGCGCGTCGCCTCGATGAAGTCGACGCCGTAATTGTTGTGCTCCTCGAGGCCGGTCGCGATCGCAAAGATATTCGGATCGAAGATGATGTCCTCGGGCGGGAAGTCGAGCCGGCCGACCAGGATGTCGTAGGCGCGCTTGCTGATCTCGGTCTTGCGCTTGAACGTGTCGGCCTGGCCGGTTTCGTCGAACGCCATCACCACCACGGCGGCGCCGTGGCGCTTGGCGACGGTCGCCTCGTGGATGAACTTCTCCTCGCCTTCCTTGAGCGAGATCGAGTTCACGATCGGCTTGCCCTGGATGCATTTCAGGCCGGCCTCGATGACGTGGAACTTCGAGGAATCGACCATCACGGGCACGCGCGCGATGTCGGGCTCGGCGGCGACGAGGTTGAGGAACGTCACCATCGCCGCTTCGGAATCGAGCAGGCCCTCGTCCATGTTGACGTCGATGACCTGGGCGCCGTTCTCGACCTGGTCGCGCGCGACCTGCAGCGCAGCGGTGTAGTCGCCGGCGGTGATCAGCTTGCGGAAGCGTGCGGAGCCGGTGACGTTGGTGCGCTCGCCGACATTCACGAACGGGATCGCGTCGGTCAGCGTGAACGGCTCGAGGCCGGACAGCCTGAGCCGCGGTGCGATCTCGGGCACCACGCGCGGCTTGTGCGGGGCGACCGCCTTGGCGATTGCGGCGATATGGTCGGGTGTGGTGCCGCAGCAGCCGCCGACGATGTTGACGAGCCCGGCGGCGGCGAACTCGCCGATCAGCCGCGCCATGTAGTCCGGCGTCTCGTCATACTGGCCGAATTCGTTGGGCAGGCCAGCGTTAGGATATGCGCAGACCAGCGTGTCGGCGACGCGGCCGATATCGGCGATATGCGCGCGCAGATCTTCGGCGCCGAGCGCGCAGTTGAAGCCGATCGTGATCGGCCTTGCGTGCCGCACCGAATGCCAGAACGCCTCCGGCAACTGGCCGGAGAGCAGGCGGCCGGACTTGTCGGTGATGGTGCCGGAAATCATCACGGGCACGTCGATGCCGCGCTCCTCGATGATCTCGGAAATCGCGTACAGCGCAGCCTTGGCGTTCAGCGTGTCGAAGATGGTCTCGACCAGCAGCAGGTCGGCGCCGCCGTCGAGCAGGCCCTTGGCCTGTTCGCCATAGGCCTTGCGCAGATCGTCGAAGGTCACCGCGCGATAGCCGGGATTGGAAACGTCGGGCGAGATCGAGGCGGTGCGGTTGGTCGGGCCGAGCGCGCCGGCGACGAAGCGTGGCTTGCCGTCCTCGGCGCTCACCCGCTCGGCGGCGGTGCGCGCCAGGCGGGCGCCCTGCAGGTTCAGCTCATAGGCGAGGTCCGACATGTCGTAGTCGGCCTGCGCGATCGAGGTCGAGGAGAAGGTGTTGGTCGCGACGATGTCGGCGCCGGCGCGCAGATATGCGGCGTGGATGTCCGTGATCGCATCGGGCTGGGTCAGGATCAGTAGATCGTTGTTGCCCTTGATGTCGCGGTGGAAGTCCGCAAAGCGCGCGCCGCGGAAAGCGGCTTCGTCGAACTGAAGGCCCTGGATCATCGTGCCCATGGCGCCGTCGAGCACCAGGATGCGCTCGCGGGCAGCCGCGAGCAAAGCGTTACGCTTGGGGGAAACGGGAACGGACATGTGTCAGGCAGCTTTCTGGGCACCGTTCGGCCGGATGCCGAGCAGGTGGCTGATCGCGAACACGAGGTCCGCGCGGTTCATGGTGTAGAAGTGGAAGGTGTCGACGCCGTGCTTGAACAGCTTCTGCACCTGGCCGGCGGCGACGGTGGCGGCGACCAGCTTGCGGGTCTCGGCGTCGTTGTCGAGGCCCTCGAACTTCTCGGCGAGCCAGTCCGGCACGCTGGTGCCGGCACGCGTCACGAAATTGCGGGCCTGCTTGAAATTGTGCATCGGCATGATGCCCGGCACGATCGGAATCTCGATGCCGCGCGCGCGCACCCGGTCGACATAGCGGTGGTACAGGTCGTTGTCGAAGAACACCTGGGTGATCGCGCGCGTCGCGCCGGCGTCGACCTTGGCCTTCAGCGTGTCGATGTCGGCGTCGAAATCCTTCGCTTCCGGATGCTTCTCGGGATAGGCGGACACCGAGATCTCGATGTCGGCGTGGCGCCTCTTGATCCCGGCGACGAGTTCAGCCGAACTCTGGTAGCCGTCCGGATGGGTGAAGTAGGGCGTGCCGATGCCGCCGGGCGGATCGCCGCGCAGCGCGACGATGTGACGGACGCCGACCTCATGATAGCGGTCGACGATGTCGTCGATCTCGCCGCGCGAGGCGCTGACGCAGGTCAGATGCGCGGCCGGCAGCAGATCGGTCTCGCGCAGGATGCGTGTGATGGTCGAATGGGTGCGCTCGCGGGTCGAGCCGCCGGCGCCGTAAGTGACCGAGACGAAGTTCGGGGTCAGCGGCGCCAGGCGATTGATGGTCTCCCAGAGATTGCGCTCCATCTCCTCGGTCTTCGGCGGGAAGAACTCGAAGGAGATTTTCGGCGCCTTGGGCGCACGCAGTGCGTTCGGCACGGAGGAAATGGTCTCGGTCATGATACGCAAGGGCTCCGCAACTGGAGGGCAGACGTCCGGCCTGGATATGCAGGCCCTAAGATAAGCCAAACGCGTTGGCTCAAACAGCCCATCGGATATGGGAAATTGCCCATTCGCTGTACAGATTCGGCAAAAATTGACTATCTGGAACGTTCGGTGGGCGGTCCGCCGACTTCGCCGAAAATGATATTAACATATTGAAAAATATAAATAAAGGAAATGATGTGCAATTGATTGGAGAGCGAAATCGATTGTGGGTAGTGTGGTACAAAGATGAATCATTGCATATCGTCCCAAAGCCGACGGCCGCCGGCGCCGGCGTTCCGCCGCGGGACTGGTCTGCGCGGCCGGGGCCTTTGTCGCCTCGTGGCGCCACACTAGGTTGACGGCCATGATTCCGCTCTCCGTCCTCGACCTGTCCGTCGTTACCACTGGCGCCAGGCCGGCCGCTGCGCTCCGCAACAGCATCGACCTGGCACGCCATGTCGATGGCCTTGGCTACGTCCGCTACTGGCTCGCCGAGCACCACAACCTCGCTTCCGTGGCGAGCCCGGCGCCCGATCTGATGATCGGGCAGATCGCGGCGGTGACGTCGCATATCCGTGTCGGCTCCGGCGGCGTGATGCTGCCCAACCATGCGCCGCTGGTCGTCGCCGAGCGCTTCAAGATGCTGGAGGCGCTGTTTCCCGGCCGCATCGATCTCGGCCTCGGCCGCGCGCCCGGCACCGACGGCGCCACTGCCTACGCACTGCGCAGCCGGCTCGATCGCCGCGAAGGCGATGATTTCCTCGAGCGGCTGCACGAGCTGACCTTGTGGGAGACGCGCGATTTCCCGCCCGGCCATCCCTACAACAATGTGGTGGCGATGCCGGATGATTCGCCGCTGCCGCCGATCTGGTTGCTCGGCTCGAGCGACTATTCCGCCGAACTCGCGGCCCAGATCGGGATGGGCTTTGCATTCGCGCATCATTTTGCCACTCACGATGCAATTGCGGCGATGACGAACTACCGCGCGCATTTCAAGCCGTCGGGTTGGCGCGCGACGCCGCAGGCGATCCTGGCGGTTGCGGTTGTTGCGGCGGAGACCGACGCGGAAGCCGAGCGGCTTGCGCTGTCGATGGACCTCAATCGGCTGCGCCGCGACCGCGGCCAGTATCTGCCGCTGCCGAGTGTCGAGGAGGCAGAGGCCTATCCCTACACCGACGCCGAGCGCGCCTCGATCGCGCGCAACCGCGCCCGCCTCTTCGTCGGCGGCCCCGCAACCGTAATGACGAAGCTGGAGCCGCTGATCGCGGCGACCCAGGCCGACGAGCTGATGGTGATATCAGCGGTCTACGACCATGCCGCGCGGAAGAAGTCGTACAGCCTGCTCGCCGAGGCGTTCGGGCTTGCGAAGACGGCGGCGGCGTAATGATTGTCGTCCCGGCGCAGGCCGGGACCCATTACCACGAATGAAAGTTGTTACACTTCGCTGGGGCCGCTATCGCTCCCACAACCCAAGCCGGTGGTTATGGGTCCCGGCTTTCGCCGGGACGACCCCGTAGAGAGGCTGCGCTCGCCCGGTCAATCCTGCGTCTCGCTGAAAGTCGCGCGGAACGGATGGCCGGGATAGACGCCGACGATGCGGAATTCGCGCGAGAAGAATTTCAATTCCTCGATCGCGAAGGCGAGGCCGCGGTCATCGGGGTGACCGTCGACATCGGCATAGAATTGCGTGGCGAAGAAATTGCCGTCGACCATGTAGCTTTCGAGCTTGGTCATGTTGACGCCGTTGGTGGCAAAGCCGCCGAGCGCCTTGTACAGCGCGGCGGGCAAGTTGCGCACCCGGAACACGAAAGTCGTGACCAGCGGCCCCGAGCCCTGCGCGGCCCATTTGGCCTCGCGTGCCAGCACCACGAAGCGGGTGGTGTTGTGGGCCTCGTCCTCGATGTCCTCGGCGAGAATGTCGAGGCCGTAAATATCGGCGGCGAGGCGGGAGGCGATCGCCGCCACGCTCATGTCGCCGCGCTCGGAGATGTCGCGGGCGCTGCCGGCGGTGTCGGCGGCGACGATCGGCTTGATGCCGAGCTTGCGGATGACGCGGCGGCACTGGCCGAGCGCGTGGACGTGGCTCTCCACGCTCTTGATGTCGGCGAGTTTGGTGCCCTTGATCGCCATCAGCTGATGGCGGATCGGCAAGAACCATTCGCCGACGATGAACAGGCCCGAGGCGGGCAAGAGATGGTGGATGTCGGCGACGCGGCCGGCGACCGAATTCTCGATCGGGATCATACCGAGATCGGCCTCGCCCAAGGAAATCGCCGCCAGCGCGTCCTCGAAGGTCGGGCAGGGCATCGGCTCGGCGTCGGGATAGGCCTCGACGATCGCGATATGGGAATTGGCGCCAGGCTCGCCCTGGAACGCGATTTTCATCTTCTTGGTCATGGGTGGCCTTTTACCAGCCGGTCAGGCTTTGGAAAGTATTCTGCGGGCGGTTTCGAGATCGGCCGGGGTGTCGACGCCGCGCGGGACGGTGTCGACGATGGTGACGTCGATCCGCATCCCGGCCTCCAGCGCGCGGAGTTGCTCGAGCTTTTCCTGCTGCTCCAGCGGCGAGGGCGGCAGCGCCACGAACCGCTCCAGCGCGGCGCGGCGGTAGGCGTAGAGGCCGATATGATGGTAGCGCGGCCCGTCGCCATAAGGCGCGGTGGCGCGGGTGAAATACAGCGCGCGCAACCGGTTCGGCCCGATCGGCGAGCCGACTGCCTTGACGACGCTGGGGGCCTGATCCTCCTCCTCGCTATGGATGCGCGAGGCCAGGGTCGAAATGTCGACCGCGGGATCGTCGAGCGCCGGCATCACGCTGCGGATGGTCTCGGGGCTGATGGTCGGGAAATCGCCCTGCAGATTGACCACGATCTCGGCATGGCCCGCCGGGTCGAGGGTCGTCATCGCTTCATAAATCCGGTCCGAGCCGGACGGATGGTCGGGACGGGTCATCACGACCTCGCCGCCGGCAGCCTTCACCGCCGCCGCGATCTCGGCCGTGTCGGTCGCAACCGCAACCCGGCCGATGCCTGCCGCCTCGGCCCGCCGCAGCACATGGACGATCATCGGCACGCCGGCGATCTCGAGCAGCGGCTTTCCCGGAAGGCGGGTGGCGGCCATGCGGGCCGGAATCAGCACCAAGGTACGGGGATCGGTCATTCGTGTCGGGGCCCGTCCGGCCTGCGGAAATTGCCGGGGAGGAGGTTGAATTCGGCGCGTTTATACGGGTTGCCAGAGCGCGGGCAAACCGATATCTCAACCCTGCTTGGGGCGGTGCGATGAGGCCGATTCCCAGGTCTTTCCCCGCGGCCGTATTCCCGGCCTGAAGTCGACATTCAAGGCCCGGAGCCTGACCCAAAATGGACTCCTTCGAACTCAACAAAATCCTCGGTGCGGTTCTCGGCACCTGCATCGTCGTCCTGGTGATGAGCTTTGCCGCCAGCGCGAAATTCGCGCCGAAGCTGCCGGAGAAGCCGGGTTTTGAGATCGCTGTGAAGGAAGAGTCCCATGGCGGCGGCGGCGAGGCCGCTGCGGCCGCATCCGAGCCGATCGAGAAGCTGCTGCAGACCGCTTCCGTCGAGAAGGGCGCGGCGGCCGCCAAGAAGTGCCAGGCCTGCCACACCTTCGAGAAGGGCGGTCCCAACCGCGTCGGTCCGAACCTGTTCGGCGTCGTCGGCGAGAAGAAGGGCGAGGGCCGTGGCTTCAATTTCTCGGCCGCGATGAAGGGCAAGGGCGGCGAATGGTCCTTCGACGACCTCAACAAGTTCCTGACCAACCCGAAGGGCTTCATCCCCGGCACCGCGATGGGCTTTGCCGGCGTGCCGAAGGACAGCGAGCGCGCCGACATCATCGCCTATCTGAATTCGAACTCAGAGCACCCGGCTCCGCTCCCGACCGCCTCGAAGTAACGACTTGCTTCGCGCAAGCATGCGGATGAAACGGCCAGGCAATGCCTGGCCGTTTTCGCATGGGGAACGGTCGTCCCCTTTGGGGTTGCAGGGGTTGTTATCGAGACGTTTCGCCGCAGCGGATCGGTTCCGGACCGGCTATCATTAGGAAAAAGCAACGTAAGTGGTCGAACCGTTGCCGTATATTGAGGTCCATCTAGGCGGGGTCAGCAACAGGAATTCCGGATTTGGCAATCACCCGACGACACCTCCTTCAGGGCAGCGCACTGGCAGCAGTGGCTCCGGCACTCGGATTGAACTCTGGCGTGTCAGCGATAACGCCGGTACTCGCCGATAACGTCCCCAGTGGGCTCAAGTGGCGGCACGGCCTGTCGCTCTTCGGTAACGTCAAATACCCGGCTGACTTCAAGCGATTTGACTACGTCAATCCGGATGCACCGAAGGGGGGCCTTGTTCGGCAAATCGCAATCGGCACTTTCGATAATTTCAACATTGTTGTCTCGGGTGTGAAAGGCTCCATCGCGGGCGCTGTCGCCTTGATTTATGAATCGCTGACGACGCCATCGCTCGACGAAGTCTCAACGGAGTACGGATCGCTAGCGGAGGCCGCAAGTTACCCGGACGACTTCTCCTCTGTCGTTTACCGTCTGCGCCCTCAGGCAAAATGGCATGACGGAGCACCGGTTACTCCAGAAGACGTGATCTTCTCGCTCGACGCCTTCAAGACGCATCACCCGATGTTTTCCGCCTATTACAGCCATGTCGTGAGGGCGGAGAAGCTTAGTGATCGCGAAGTGAAATTTGTCTTCGATATGCCGGGCAACCGCGAACTGCCACAGATCGTAGGCCAGCTTACGATCTTGCCCAAGCATTGGTGGGAAGGCACCGATAGCCAAGGACGCAAACGCGATATCTCCGCGACAACGCTGGAGCAGCCGCTAGGGTCGGGACCGTATCGGATCAAGGAATTTGTCGCAGGGCGGACTGTGACTTTGGAGCGCGTCAAGGACCATTGGGCGCGGGATCTCGCGATCAATGTGGGGCGCAATAACTTCGACGAACTTCGCTACGAATACTTCAGGGATCCGACGGTTGCGATCGAGGCATTCAAGGGCGATCAGATCGATTGGCGTTTGGAGAACAGCGCGAAGGCATGGGCGACCGCCTATAATTTTCCGGCTGTCACCGACAAGCGCGTGGTGCTGGAAGAGTTTCCGAACCGCAGTTCGGGCATCATGCAGGCCTTTGTCCCGAACCAGCGGCGCGCCAAATTCAAGGATCCGCGTGTTCGCCGCGCCCTGAACTATGCGTTCGACTTCGAGGAGGTCAACAAGCTGCTCTTCTTCGGCCAATACAAGCGCATCATTAGCTACTTTGATGGCGCCGAGGAGTTGATGGCGACTGGGCTGCCGCAAGGCAAGGAACTCGCGATTCTTGAATCCATGCGTGATCAAGTGCCTGCCGAAGTGTTCACGACGGTCTATGCGAATCCGGTCGGCGGCAATCCAGAAGCAGTGCGCGAAAATCTCCGTGAAGCATCTCGTCTGCTCAAGGAGGCTGGGTACGAGGTACGAGACAGGAAGCTCGTGGATCCAAAGAGCGGAGAGCCGTTCTCCATCGAATTGTTGAGCGAGGATCCGAATTTCGAAAGGATCATGCTGGCTTACAAGCCAGCACTCGAGCGGCTCGGATTTTCGGTCACGGTACGCACGATCGATCCAATCCAATACGAGAACCGGATTCGCAATTGGGATTTTGACGTCGTCATCGGGTCCTGGGGGGAATCCTTGTCACCCGGAAACGAGCAGCGTGAATACTGGGGATCGAAAGCTGCGGATACGGCCGGATCGCGCAATCTTGCCGGCATCAAGAACCCGATAATCGACAAGCTGATCGAGCGCGTGATTTTTGCGACGGATCGCGAAGATCTCGTCGCGGCGACGAAAGCGCTCGATCGCGTGTTATTGTGGAACCATTACGTCGTCCCGCAGTGGAACTACCCGAAGGTCCGTACAGCCCGCTGGGATCGCTTCGGCCGTCCGGCCGAGTTGCCCAAATATGGACAATCGGGGTTTCCAGCGATTTGGTGGTACGACGCCGACAAGGCGGGCAAGCTCAAGCGTTCATAAAGCTCAAGGATCCGCGCATGGCGCTATTCTCCCGTCGGCACGCACTCGGTCTCGGCATCGGTGCGTTGAGTGCTGCAGGCTTGCGTGCTGCGCCGGCAGTGGCCGACAACGGAACCGAGATGCACGGCATGTCGGTGTTCGGCGACCTGAAATATCCGGCGGATTTCAGGATCTTCGACTACGTCAATCCGAAGGCGCCGAAGGGCGGGGCGTTCTCAATGATCCCTTCGACCCGTGCCTACAACCAGTCCTTCTTTACGTTCAGTTCGTTCAACGCGTTCATCCTCAAGGGTGAAGGCGCGAAGGGCATGGAGTTGACCTTCGATTCGTTGATGGCACGCGCGGGTGATGAGCCGGACGCGATGTACGGCCTGGCCGCAAGATCGGTCTCGATTTCTCCCGACAAGCTCACCTACCGCTTCACGATGCGGCCCGAGGCTCGCTTTCACGACGGCTCGAAGCTGACTGCGCAGGATGTCGCGTTCTCGCTCAATACGCTGAAGGAGAAGGGGCATCCGTTGATCGTGGTGCAACTGCGCGATTTCGTGAAGGCCGAGGCGCCCGACGACGGCACCGTGATCGTGACCTTCGCGCCTAATCGCGCGCGCGACGTGCCGCTTTATGTTGCGGGTCTGCCGATCTTCTCGAAGGCCTATTACGCGAAGCGGCAGTTTGATGAGTCCACGCTCGAAGTCCCGCTGGGCTCCGGGCCGTACATGGTCGGCAAGTTCGAGGTCAATCGTTACGTCGAGTATAACCGCCTCAAGGATTGGTGGGCAGCCGACTTGCCGGTCAATCGCGGCAGTTACAATTTCGACACCGTGCGCTACGAGTTCTACCGTGATCGCGATGTCGCGTTCGAAGGCTTCACAGGCAAAAATTATCTGTTTCGCGAGGAATTCACGTCCCGTGTCTGGGCGACGCGGTACGATTTCCCGGCTATCAAGGACGGGCGGGTCAAGCGCGAGACATTGCCGGACGAAACACCGTCCGGTGGGCAGGGTTGGTTCATTAACACCCGTCTCGACAAGTTCAAAGACCCGCGCGTTCGCGAAGCGCTAATCTATGCCTTCGATTTCGAATGGACCAACAAGACCATCATGTACGACGCTTACGCGCGCAGCGTCTCGCCTTTCCAGAATTCGGACATGGTGGCTAGTGGACTACCTTCGCCCGAGGAATTGAAACTGCTCGAACCATTCCGCGGCCAAGTGCCGGATGAGGTGTTCGGCGAGACCTTTGTGCCGCCGGTGTCGGATGGATCGGGACAGGACCGCGCACTGCTGCGAAAGGCGACGCAGTTGCTCAACGATGCAGGATGCGTCGTCAAGGATGGCAAGCGGCGATTGCCTAACGGCGACCCGCTTACGATCGAGTTCCTGCTAGATGAGCCGACTTTCCAGCCGCATCACGCCAGCTTCATCAAGAATCTCAAGCCGCTTGGCATCGATGCCAACATCAGGCAGATCGACGCAGTGCAGTATCGTGCGCGTGTTGAGGCTTTCGATTTTGAGGTGACGACCCAGCGTATATCCATGTCGGCGACGCCGGGTGACAGCCTGAGGCCTTACTTCTCGTCCCAGGCTGCGACCACCAAGGGCTCCTACAATCTGGCGGGCGTTGCCAACCCGGCGATCGACGCATTGATCGAAAAAGCTATCGCTGCCGAGACGCGGGCGGACTTAACCTTTGCCTGCCGCGCGCTCGATCGCGTCTTCCGTGCCGGCCGCTATTGGGTGCCGCAATGGTATTCTAACAAGCACCGTGTCGCCTATTGGGACCAGTTCGGGCATCCGGAGAAGCCGGCGAAATATGCGGGCGTCGGCGCCCCGGAGAACTGGTGGTATGATGCGGCCAAGGCCGCGAAGCTCGAGCAGGCGAAGTAGCCGATGAGCGCCTATATCGCCCGACGTATTTTCCTGATGCTGCCGACGCTGCTTGGCATCCTGTTCGTCTCCTTCGTGGTCGTGCAGTTTGCCCCCGGCGGTCCGGTCGAGCGCGTCATCGCGCAGATCAACGGCGCCGACACCGGCGGCACGTCGCGCGTGTCGGGAGGCGGCGGCGATTTCGGCGCGCAGCGCGGCCAGGGCGCGGGCGCAGGCGCGGCCATCAACTCGAAATACCGCGGCGCGCAGGGCCTCGATCCCGATTTCATCAAGAAGCTCGAGGTGCAGTTCGGCTTCGACAAGCCGGCGCCGGAGCGGTTCGCGTTGATGGTCTGGAATTTCGCGCGGTTCGATTTCGGCAACAGCTATTTCCGCAGTGTCAGCGTGCTGCAGCTGATCAAGGAGAAGCTGCCGGTCTCGATGTCGCTCGGCATCTGGATGACGCTGCTGACCTACCTGATCTCGATCCCGCTCGGCATCCGCAAGGCGGTGCAGGACGGCTCGCGGTTCGATACCTGGACCTCGGCGGTGATCATCGTCGGCTTTGCGATCCCGGGCTTCCTGTTCGCGATCCTCCTGATCGTGCTGTTCGCCGGCGGCTCGTTCCTCAACATCTTCCCGCTGCGCGGCCTGACCTCGGACGGCTGGTCGCAATTCCCCTGGTACTGGAAGATCATCGATTATTTCTGGCATCTGACGCTGCCGCTGGTGTCGATGGCGCTCGGCGCCTTCGCCACCATGACCCTGCTGACCAAGAATTCGTTTCTCGACGAGATCCGCAAGCAATATGTGATGACCGCGCGCGCCAAGGGTTGCAGCGAGCGCCAGGTGCTGTACGGCCACATCTTCCGCAACGCCATGCTGATCGTGATCGCAGGCTTCCCGGGCGCGTTCATTCACGCGTTCTTCTCCGGCTCGCTGCTGATCGAAACCATCTTCTCGCTCGACGGGCTCGGCCTGCTTGGCTTCGAGAGCGTGTTGAACCGCGACTATCCGGTGGTGTTCGGGACGCTGTTCATCTTCTCGCTGGTCGGACTGGTGGTCAATCTGCTCTCCGATCTCGCCTATATGTGGATCGATCCGCGGATCGATTTCGAAGCGCGGGAGGTCTGATGACGATGCTCGCGCCCCAGCCGGTCGAGACCACGACGCAATCGCCGCTCGGCGAAGCGGTGCCCGCCACGCACCACGCCTTTTCGCCGTCGCCGCTGAACAAGCGACGCTGGCAGAACTTCAAGGCCAATCGCCGCGGCTACTGGTCGTTCTGGATCTTCCTCGTGCTGTTCGTGGCGTCGCTGTTCGCCAATTTCATCGCCAACGACAAGCCGCTGGTCGTCAAATATGACGGCCGTCTCTACTGGCCGGTGGTGTTCACCTATGCCGAGACCACCTTCGGCGGCGACTTCGAGACCGCGGCCGATTATCGCGATCCATACTTGCAGAAGCAGATCGCCGCCAAGGGCGGCAGCATGATCTGGCCGCCGATCCGCTACTCCTACGACAGCCGCAACCTCGACCCGCCGACGGCGGTGCCGTCGAAGCCGACCTGGCTCTTTACCGAAGAGCAGTGCAAGGACGTGGTGAAGCGCAAGGGCCTGACCGGCTGCCGCGACCTCGAATACAACTGGCTCGGCACCGACGATCAGGGCCGCGACGTGGTCGCGCGGCTGATCTACGGCTTCCGCATCTCGGTGCTGTTCGGCCTGACGCTGACCATCCTGTCCTCGATCATCGGCATCGCCGCCGGCGGCGTGCAGGGCTATTTCGGTGGCTGGACCGATCTCATCTTCCAGCGGCTGATCGAGATCTGGACCGCGATCCCCTCGCTCTATCTGCTGTTGATCATCTCGGCGGTGCTGCCGCCGGGCTTCTTCATCCTGCTCGGCATCCTCCTGCTATTCTCGTGGGTCTCGCTGGTCGGGCTGGTGCGCGCCGAGTTCCTGCGCGGCCGCAATTTCGAATACATCCAGGCGGCGCGCGCGCTCGGCGTCTCCAACGGCGTGATCATGTTCCGCCATCTGCTGCCGAACGCGATGGTCGCGACCATGACCTTCCTGCCCTTCATCGTCTCGTCCTCGGTGATGACGCTGACGGCGCTGGATTTCCTCGGCTTCGGCCTGCCGCCCGGCTCGCCCTCGCTCGGCGAGTTGCTGTCGCAGGGCAAGGCCAATGTGCAGGCGCCGTGGCTCGGCCTCACCGGCTTCTTCTCGGTCGCGATCATGCTGTCGCTGCTGATCTTCATCGGCGAAGCCGCGCGCGACGCCTTCGATCCACGCAAGACGTTCTCGAAGGGCTGAGGCATGGACGCGATCAACCAGCCTTTGCTCGATGTCCGCGACCTCTCGGTCGCCTTCGGCCGCTCGCTTGCGGTCGACGGCATCTCGTTCTCGATCAAGCGCGGCGAGTGCGTCGCGCTAGTCGGCGAATCCGGCTCGGGAAAATCCGTCAGCGCGCTGTCGGTGCTGAAGCTGCTGCCCTATCCGACGGCATCGCATCCCACCGGCGCGATCCGCTTCCGCGGCCGCGACCTCCTGACCGCGTCCGATCGGGAGATGCGCGAGGTTCGCGGCAACGACATCTCGATCATCTTCCAGGAGCCGATGACCTCGCTCAATCCGCTCCAGACCATCGAGACCCAGATCGGCGAGATCCTGTCGCTGCACAGGGGCGTCAGTGGCGCGGCGGCGCGGGCGCGGACGCTGGAGCTATTGGGCCAGGTCGGCATCCCCGAGCCGGAGACCCGGCTCAAGAGCTATCCGCATCAATTGTCCGGTGGCCAGCGCCAGCGCGTGATGATCGCGATGGCGCTCGCCAACGAGCCCGATCTGTTGATCGCGGACGAGCCGACCACCGCGCTTGACGTCACCGTGCAGGCGCAGATCCTGGCGCTGCTGGCCGAGATCCGCGCGCGGCTCGGCATGAGCCTGTTGTTCATCACCCACGACCTCGGCATCGTCCGCCGCATCGCCGACACGGTCTGCGTGATGAACAACGGCAAGATCGTCGAGCAGGGGCCGGTCGAGCAGGTCTTCACCGCGCCGAAGCACGCCTATACCCAGGCGCTGCTCGCGGCCGAGCCGAAGCCCGATCCGGCGCCGCCGCAGCCGGGCGCAGCGGTCGTGATGTCGGCGGACAATCTCAAGGTCTGGTTTCCGATCAAGCGCGGGCTGCTCCGCTCGACCGTCGGCCACATCAAGGCGGTCGATGGCGTCAGCCTCGCGGTGCGCAAGGGCGAGACCCTCGGCGTGGTCGGCGAATCCGGCTCCGGCAAGACCACGCTCGGGCTCGCGCTGCTCCGGCTGATTTCGTCCGATGGTCCGATCGTGTTCCTCGGCAACGACATCCAGGGCCTGCGCTTCAAGCAGATGCGGCCGTTCCGCCGCGACATGCAGATCGTGTTCCAGGACCCGTTCGGCTCGCTCAGCCCGCGCATGTCGGTGGCCGACATCATTGCCGAGGGCCTTGAGGTGCATCAGAAGCAGCTGTCGCGCGAGGAGCGCGAGGCGCGGGTGATCAAGGCAATGAAGGATGTCGGGCTCGATCCCGACTGGCGCTTCCGCTATCCGCACGAATTCTCCGGCGGCCAGCGCCAGCGCATCTCGATCGCGCGCGCGGTCGTGCTGGAGCCGAACTTCGTCGTGCTGGACGAGCCGACCAGCGCGCTCGACATGCTGCTGCAGGCCCAGATGGTCGACCTGTTGCGCGACCTGCAGCGCAAGCGCGACCTCACCTACATGTTCATCTCGCACGATCTGCGCGTGGTCGCCTCGCTGGCGAGCCATCTGATCGTGATGAAATCGGGCAAGGTCGAGGAGGAGGGACCGGCCTCCGAGCTGTTCAAGAATCCGAAGAGCGACTACACCCGCGCGCTGTTCGCCGCTGCATTCCGCATCGAAGCGGCCGGCGACGGTGCAGTGGCGACGTAGCGAGCTTCGTAGGATGGGTAGAGCGCAGCGAAACCCATCATTGCTCCGCGCGGTAGCAGCTTGATGGGTTTCGCTTCGCTCTACCCATCCTACAAGATCGGCTAAAGCCGCTTGATCGCGAGGAGTTCGCTGCCGGCGGCCTTGATCCTGGCGATGGCAGCCTGCGTGTTCTCCACCACCGTTGCCATGTGATGCGCGTTGGCGTGCACGATCGTTGTCGCGTCGCGCACAATAGCCACGTGGCCCTTCCAGAACATCAGGTCGCCGCGCTGTAGCTGTTTGGATTCCGCGGTCGTCAATTCGCGGCCGAGGCCTTCCTGC
The DNA here is from genome assembly GCF_020194035.1 of Bradyrhizobium sp. BRP56. Lineage (NCBI taxonomy): Bacteria > Pseudomonadati > Pseudomonadota > Alphaproteobacteria > Hyphomicrobiales > Nitrobacteraceae > Bradyrhizobium > Bradyrhizobium sp. BRP56. The sequence goes on along the minus strand of NZ_JADYVV010000024.1, from coordinate 90,383 downwards.
TGCATGTCGCTGTCGCGCGGGCAGCCGGTGCCGGCGGCGGTCAGCGCGATCTGCACCAGGCCGGAGCAATCGATGCCGAGGCTCGATTTGCCGCCCCACAGATAGGGTGCGCCGACGAATTGCTCGGCGATCGCAACGAAATCACCTGCCATCGTGTCGAGCGGCGCGAGATGCCGGCGTGGCAGGTGCCAGCCCTCGCGAGTCACCGCGAACGCACCGTCCTCGCGGACGATGGCGACCTTTGTCCCCATCGCCAGTGCCTCGACCGGCGGCAGCTTGATCGACGGGCCCGGAAACGCCAGCGTGCGCAGCGCCGTGACCTTGTGCGTCGAGGCGGCGCCGGGCTTGGCCAGCGCGGCCTCGGGAATCCAGCCGACATAGCCGTCATCGGCGAGCTGGCCCCAGGCCCAGCCTTCGCCGTTGCGATCATACACCGTGACGCGCTCCCCCCGGAGCGCCTGCGTCATCTGTTCGGCATCGCTCGCCGGCGCCTGGCGCAGCGGCGCGATGGCCTCGCCGACCTCGAGCACTTCGCCTTCGACGAAACGCAACGCCTTGACCTTGCCCTCGAGATATTTCGCCGCGAGGTCGTCGCGGGCCGGCGTCAGACGGGGGTCATGCATAGCGTTGGCTTAGCAATTTGTAGATCGCGCGCGCCGCCTGGCACTCGCCGCCCTCGGGACGGCCGGGCTTTGCCGATGGCGTCCAGCCGTAGATGTCGACGTGCAGCCAGCTCCTCGCGTGCTCGACGAAGCGCTGCAGGAACAGCGCGCAGGTGATCGAGCCCGCGAAACCGCCTGACGGTGCATTGGTGATGTCGGCGGTCTTGGAGTCGAGCCAGGCGTCGTAGGCCGGCCACAGCGGCATCCGCCAGAGCGGGTCGTTCTCGCTCGTCGCACAAGATGCGACGTCGCCGGCAAGCGCCTCGTCATTGGTGTAGAACGGCGGCAGATCCGGGCCCAGCGCCACCCGCGCGGCGCCGGTCAGCGTGCCCAGATCGACCAAAAGATCGGGCGTCTCCTCGTCGGCGAGCGCCAGCGCGTCGGCGAGCACCAGCCGCCCTTCGGCGTCGGTGTTGCCGATCTCGACGGTGATGCCCTTGCGCGACTTGAAGATGTCGAGCGGGCGGAACGCGTTGCCGGCAACCGCGTTCTCGACCGCCGGGATCAGCACGCGCAGCCGCAGCTTGAGCTTCGCGTCCATCACCATCTGGGCCAGCGCCAGCACGTTGGCGGCGCCGCCCATGTCCTTCTTCATGATGAGCATGCCGCTCGAAGGCTTGAGATCGAGCCCGCCGGTGTCGAAGCAGACGCCCTTGCCGACCAGCGTCACCTTCGGATGGGCGGGGTCGCCCCAGCTCAGCTCGATCAGCCGCGGCGCGCGAGTCGATGCCATGCCGACGGCGTGGATCAGCGGAAAGTTCTGCGCGAGCTCGTCGCCGTCGATGCAATTGAAGGCCGCACCGAACCGCGTCGCGAGGTCGCGCGCCACCTCGGCGAGCTCGGCCGGTCCCATGTCGTTGGACGGCGTGTTGATGAGGTCGCGCGCCAGCGCCGCGGCATCCGCCATCCGGGTGATCTCCGCCGTGTCGACGCCGTCGGGCGGCACCAGGCGGACCTCGGGGACCTTGTTCGCGCGATAGCGGCCGAAGCGATAGCAGCCGAGCGCGAAGGCGAGTGCGGCAAGCCTGGTGTCGTGCGGTGCATTGGCGAAGCGGTAGACGCCCGGCGGCAGCAGGCCGGGCAGGGCGCCGGGCCGGAACGGATCGCACGCCTTGTGGTCGGCGTCCTCGAGACCGAACAGCACCTGCGCGATGCCGCCGTCTGCCGCCGGCAGGACGAGCAATTTGCCGGGCTTGGCGGCAAAGCCATTGGCCGCCGCGAACTGGCGCGCCGGCGCCGGCAGCTCGCCCTGAATCGCATCCCATGTCGCCTTGGTGACGAAGGTGATCGGCGTGGCGGCGGTCGTGGGGGCGGTCTCGAACACGGATGGCATGCGGCTCTCGGCTGTTCTGGCGTCGTTGGTGGGCTACTACACGGCTTTCGCCGCGGATGGTAGCGCGCCAACGGTTCACGCGACGTGCAGGGCCGGAACCGGTGCGTCGGCTGCCGGCGCCGCCAGTTAACCAGACGTTAGGGTTAACAGTCTATTGCTGGCACGCTCGGCTGGAACCGTTCGCCCGATTTCGTGAGTCACAGTGCCATGTGTCGACAGTCCAATCTGACCCGGCATCTCGCTTCCGCAGCCTTTCTGGCGGTCCTGGCCGCCGGGCTTGGCGGTTGCCAGACCATGTCCGACGTGGCGGGATCGATCACGTCCCGGTCCGATCCCACGCCCGATGATCCGCGCCGCGCTGTAGAGGCCTATGGCGAGCGCTATCGCAAGAATCCCAAGGATGTCGCCGCCGCGGTCGGCTATGGCCAGGCCCTGCGCATGACCGGCCAGCGCTCGCAGGCCTGCGCCGTGCTCGAGCAGGCCACGATCGCCAACCCCGGCAACAAGGCGCTGCTCGCCGCCTATGGCCGCGCGCTGGCCGACAACGGCAATTCGCAGGCTGCATTCGACGTGCTGAGCCGCGCGCACAGCCCGGACAATCCGGACTGGCGGATCCTGTCGGTGCAGGGCACCACGCTCGACAAGATGAACCGGCACGAGGAGGCGCGGCGCTATTACGCCAGTGCGCTCAGGCTGGCTCCGGACGAGCCGTCGGTGCTGTCCAATCTCGGCCTGTCCTACATGCTGACCAAGGATTTGCCGAAAGCGGAAGAGACGCTGCGCCAGGCCTATGCCAGCGCTCGCGCCGACACCCGGATCCGGCAGAACCTTGCGCTGGTCGTCGGCCTGCAGGGCCGCTTCGCGGAGGCGGAAACGATCGTCAAGGCCGACCTGCCGTCGGATGAGGCCGCGGCCAACGTCGCCTATCTCCGCGACATGCTGAACCGCAAGGACGGCCCGCGGACCGCGTCGCGTGCGGCGCCGGTCGTCGCCAAGGACGACTAAACCAAACGCGGCAGCTCCACCTCCCCTTGAAAAGGGGAGGTCGCTTTGCTCGTGAGAGCAAAGCGGGTGGGGATCATCTCTCCACGAGGAGCGGTGTCTGCGGCTGACCCCCATCCCGGCCTTCCCCCTTTCAGGGGGAAGGAGAGAGGCAGCCGGCGCAGGCGAGGCAACTCAATGCATCGTGGCGATCTTGATGTAGGACGGCCCGAGGATCACGATGAACAGGCAGGGCAGGAAGAACAGGATCATCGGCACCGTCAGCTTCGGCGGCAGTGCTGCGGCCTTCTTCTCGGCCTCGTTCATCCGCATGTCGCGGTTCTCCTGCGCCATCACGCGCAAGCTCTGGCCGAGCGGCGTGCCGTAGCGTTCGGATTGCTGCAAGGCCATGCACACCGACTTCACGCCTTCGAGGCCGGTGCGGCGCGCCAGGTTCTCGTAGGCGGTCTTGCGATCCTGCAAATAGGACAGTTCCGCGGTCGTCAGCGCAAACTCCTCCGACAGCGCGACCGATTGGCCGGCGATCTCGTTGGCCACTTTCCGGAACGCGACCTCGACCGACATGCCCGACTCGATGCAGATCAGCAGCAGATCGAGCGAATCCGGGAAGGCGCGCTTGATCTGGAGCTGGCGCTTGGCGATCGCGTTCTTCAGGAACAGCATCGGCGCCTGCAGGCCGGCATAGGCCGCGCCGACGCAAATGCCGATCTTGAGCGTGAGCGACCAGTTCGCGCCGGCAATGAAGAACGTATAGATGATCGCGCCGAGCAGCATCACGATCGGCGTCACCGCGCGGGCGAACAGGAAGGTGACGTAGGGAGCGTGGCCGCGATAGCCCGCCATCACCAGCTTCTCGAGCGCCGCTTCCTGGGCCAGCCATTTGGTGAGGTTGAGATCGTCCACCACCCGGGAGACGACCTGCTTCGGCGACTGCCGCAGCGCCACCTTCTCGGTCTTGGAGAGACGTTCGCGCTCGCGCTGCCGCAGACGCTCGCGCTCGCTGGCGACCGCCTTCATGCGCTTGTTGAGATCGCCGCCGGCGAGCAGCGGCATCACCAGCGTGTAGACCGTCGCGCTTGCCGCGAAGAAGGCAAGCAGCATGGTCATGAACCTGACGTCGTGGAGCTTGGCGACCAGAAAATCAATCATGCTGCACCGTCAGAAATCGAAATTGATCATCTTCTTCATCACCAGCACGCCCATCGACATCCAGATCGCGCAGGCGACCAGCATGAGCTGGCCCATCGAATTCGTCCACAGCAGGGCGATGTAGTCCGGCGTCGTCAGGAACACGAGGATCATCACGATCGGCGGCAGTGAGCCGATGATGGCGGCGGAGGCCTTCGCTTCCATCGACATCGCCTGGATCTTCTCGGCCATCTTCTTGCGGTCGCGCAGTACCCTCGACAGGTTGCCGAGCGCTTCCGACAAATTGCCGCCGGACTTCTGCTGGATCGCGATCACGATGCCGAAGAAGTTGGCCTCCGGCAGCGGCATCCGCTCGTAGAGCCGGGAGCAGGCTTCGCCGAGCGGCATGCCGATCGCCTGGGTCTCGATGATGGCGAGAAATTCGCTGCGCAGCGGCTCCGGCGCGTCGTTGACGACCGCCTTGAGCGATTCGAACAGCGGCAGGCCGGCCTTGATGCCGCGCACGATGACGTCGACGGCGTCAGGCAGCGCCTTCAGGAAAGCCTTTTCCCGCCGCTTCTTCAGGAAGCCGAGCAGCCAGCGCGGCGCGCCGAGACCCATGGCAAAGCCGATGCCGGCCGCGCCGAGCATGCCGCCGCCGGCCAGGAACGCCGCGCCGAACCCGAACAGGCCGAGAGCGCCGGAGATCATCCAGAACTTCTGCTCCGACCACCCCAGTCCGGCCTGCGAGATCCGCACGCCGAGCGGAACCCTCTTGTCCTTCTGCCGCCGTGCCTCGAGCTCCTTCAACGATCCTTCGACCTGCTCGCGGCGGGAGCGCTGCGTGCGGTCGGCGTTTCGTGTCGTCGTGGGTTCGCTGCGCGCCACCGATGCGCGCCGCGACTCGGCCTTCTTCTCCCCCGAAAGGTAGGGATACAGGAAGACCCAGGCGATGCCGCCCACCGTCGTGGCGGCGAGGAAGGCGAGAGCCAGAGTTTGCATCTGCATCCTGCGTTCCCCTAGACCGGCGCCGGCGCGTCGGAGGCATCCAGCGCCGTCGCAAGCCGCTTCTCTTCATTGTAGTAGCGCGCACGTTCCCAGAAGCGCGGCCGGCCGATGCCGGTCGAGCGGTGCTTGCCGATGATCTTGCCGTTGGCGTCTTCCCCGACCACGTCGTAGAGGAAGATATCCTGGGTGATGATGGTATCGCCTTCCATGCCCATCACCTCGGTGATGTGCGTGATGCGGCGCGAACCGTCGCGCAGGCGCGCGGCCTGCACGATGATGTCGACCGAGGCGCAGATCATCTCGCGAATGGTGCGTGACGGAAGCGAGAAGCCGCCCATGGTGATCATGGATTCGCAGCGCGACAGTGCTTCGCGGGGATTGTTGGCGTGCAGCGTGCCCATCGAGCCGTCGTGGCCGGTATTCATGGCCTGCAACAGGTCGAACGCTTCGGGTCCGCGGACTTCGCCGACGATGATGCGCTCCGGGCGCATACGCAGGCAGTTGCGGACCAGTTCGCGCATCGTCACCTGGCCCTCGCCTTCGATGTTCGGCGGCCGGGTTTCCAGCCGCACCACATGCGGCTGCTGCAGCTGAAGCTCGGCGGCGTCTTCGCAGGTGATGATGCGTTCGTCGTGCTCGATATAGTTGGTCAGGCAGTTCAGCAGCGTGGTCTTGCCCGAGCCGGTGCCGCCGGAGATGATCACGTTGCAGCGGACGCGGCCGATGATCTGCAGGATGGTCGCCCCTTCGGGGGTGATCGCGCCGAACTTGACGAGCTGCTCCAGCGTCAGCTTGTCCTTCTTGAATTTGCGGATGGTGAGCGCGGGCCCGTCGATCGCCAGCGGCGGCACGATGGCGTTGACGCGCGAACCGTCGGCGAGGCGGGCGTCGCAGATCGGCGAGGATTCGTCGACGCGCCGGCCGACCTGGCTGACGATACGCTGGCAGATGTTGAGCAGCTGCTGGTTGTCGCGAAAGCGGATGCCGGTGCGCTGGATCTTGCCGGCGACTTCGATGAACACGGTGCCTGCGCCGTTGACCATGATGTCGGCGATGTCGTCGCGCGACAGCAGCGGCTCCAGCGGGCCGTAGCCGAGCACGTCGTTGCAGATGTCGTCGAGCAGCTCCTCCTGCTCGGCGATCGACATCACGATGTTCTTGATCGCGATGATCTCGTTGACGATGTCGCGGATTTCCTCGCGCGCCGATTCGCTGTCCAGCTTGGCGAGTTGGGCAAGGTCGATCGCCTCGATCAGGGCGCCGAAGATCGTCGCCTTGACCTGGTAGTAGTTGTCCGAGCGGCGGGCTTCGACGGCGGGGGCAGGCGGTGGCTTGCTAGGTGCCAGCGGCGGCGACGAGATCGCCGGTGCAGCGGACTCGCGCGACATCGCCGGCGCGCCGGCAGGTTCCGGCGCCTGAAACGCGGGCTTGGGTGCCCGCACGTCCCCATCGTTTCCGCTACGCTTACCAAACACGACGTCGTGACTCCACGCGGACCACTATTTGGACCGCAGCTTTTCGAGCAGGGGCGACAGGAAGGACCCCCTCGGCTTCTTGGTCTCGCCGCGGCCTGTCAGCCGCTGCGCCATCTGCAGAAACATCTCGACCGCGCGGTGATTGGCGGAAATCTCGGCGATCATCTGGCCGTTATTGGCGGCCGAACCGAAGATCTGCGGATCGAACGGGATGGCGGCGATCGGCTGGCTTTCGATCGCCTTGGCGAACTCACCGGCCGCGATCTCGGGACGCTTCGGCACGCCGACCTGGTTCAGGCAGTACAGCGGCGCGCGGTCGTTGGGCCGCGACGCCTTCAGCAGGTCGAACATGTTCTTGGCATTGCGCAGATTGGCGAGGTCGGGCGCCGCCACGATCAGGATGTCGTCGGCCGCGATCAACGCGCGCTTGGTCCAGCCGGACCATTGATGCGGCACGTCGAGCACGATGCAGGGCATCGTGGTCCGCAGCGTATCGAAGATCGCATCGAACGCCTCGGCGCCGAAATCGTAGACCTTGTCGAGCGTGGCCGGCGCCGCCAGCAGGCTCAGATGGTCGGTGCATTTCGACAGCAGGCGGTCGACGAAGGCGGTATCGACGCGGTCCGGCGAGAACACGGCATCGGCGATGCCCTGCGCGGGATCCTGGTTGTAGTTGAGGCCGGCGGTGCCGAAGGCGAGGTCGAGGTCGGCGACCACGGAATCAAGCGCCAGATCGCGGGCAATCGCCCAGGCGACATTGTGGGCGATGGTCGAGGCGCCGACGCCGCCCTTGGCACCGACGACGGCGACGATGCGGCCGACCGCCTTGGCTTCCGGCGCCGAGAACAGGTTGCAGACCGCGCGCACCACGTCGATCGCATGGGCCGGCGCGATCACGTAGTCGCTGACGCCGCGGCGCACCAGCTCGCGATACAGCGTCACGTCGTTGACGCGGCCGATCACGACCACGCGGGTGCCGGCGTCGCACACCGTTGCGAGCTGATCGAGGCCGGCCAGGATGTCGCCGCGGCCCTCGGTCTCGAGGATGATGACATTGGGCGTCGGCGCCGAGCGATAGGCCTCGATGGCAGCCGCCATGCCGCCCATCTGGATCTTGAGGTGAGCCTTGGCCAGCCGGCGATCCTCGCCGGCCGACTGGACGGCGGCAGCGGTCTCGACCGTTTCGCAGAACGCCTGGACCGAAACCCGTGGCGCCGGAGCAATATGGTCGTCCACGGCCTGCGGCGGGGCGTCCGTCTGCTCTTCGGAGTTTTGCTGCGCGTAGGTGATCATTTTCCTGTGTCGCTTAGCTTGGCCCTGTCGGACTCGGGATAACTCGTGGCGGTGGTGGTGCCCTTGCGATACTTGTCGAAGGCGATGTTACGACGCGACGTATAGGCAGGGGTCTCCGCGCGCGGCTGCACGAGGTCGGTCGGGTCTTCGACCATGGCTGCGAGGTTGCGCTGATTGGCGCAGCCGAAATTGTAGTACTGCTTGTTCTCGATGTAGGACCCGTTGTGGATCGACGGGCCGAGATCTTCCGGCCAGAGGCCGCACGGCCCGGCGACCGCTTTCATCTTTGGATAGTTCACGCGGATCGCGGGCATCTGGCGCGGATCCTCGGGATGGTATTTGCGAACGAGGATCCCGCGCGGCGGCACGCCGGCGGCGGCGAACGTGGCCTGGATCTCGCGCAGCGATTCCTGGGCGGTCCGTGCGTTCGGCGTGTCGGCGGGAACGTCGATGGTGACGGCGCCGGTCCCCTCGCGCATCCAGTCCTGCGCCATCCCCATCACCTCGGCGCGCTGCTCGGCGGTCAGGCCGCCGCGGCTGCGGCCGACGAAGACCACGATCGAGCGATCAGCCTCGGTGACCGCGATCGGGTGACGCTGGCGATAGTCGGCCGGCGCGTTCACCATCGCGAAACTGTTGTCGGCGGCGTGCTGGCAGGCGCCGAGCGTCATCGCGAGGCTGACGAGCGCTCCGGCGATAGCGATGCCGCGCTGGTAACCGGCGGATGTCCTGGATGTGGTCTGTGTCATCGTCCGCCTCAGTCCGTAATGAAGCCGTAGGTGCCGCGGTAATTCCGCGCCGGCTCGGTGCGGCCGGGCACGCCGTAGACGCGATTGATGCTGCCGAGCAGGTCGGCCTGCGGATCGGACGCGTTGGCGAAGCCGTCATCCGGACGCGACAGGTCCTTCTGCGCCACCGCGCGAACGACATAGGGCGTCACCAGCACCATCATCTCGGTCTGGTTGTTGACGAAGTCCCGGCTGCGGAACAGCGTTCCGAGCACCGGCAGCGACGCCAGTCCGGGAAGGCCATTGATTGCCTGCTTGGTCTGGTCCTGGATCAGGCCGGCCATCGCCATCGAGCCGCCCGAGGGAATTTCCAGCGTGGTCTCGGCGCGCCGGGTCTTGATCGAGGGGATCGTTGTTCCGCCGGCGCCGCCGGTCAGCGAGTTCTCGGTCGAGACTTCCGACACTTCCGTCATCACGCGCAGGCTGATCCGTCCCTCGGTCAGCACCACGGGCGTGAAGTTGAGCGAAATGCCGAATTTCTTGAAGCTGACGGTCTGAACGCAATTCCCGATCGCGCCTCCCGTCGTCGTCTGACAGGTCACGCCGGTCGGAATTGGAAATTCGCCGCCCGAGATGAAGGTCGCCGATTCGCCGGAGATCGCGGTCAGGTTCGGCTCGGCGAGTGTCCGCACCACGCCTGCGCTTTCCATGGCGCGGAGCGTCGCCGACACCGATGGGGCCGCGCCGAACGAAGTGGTGAGGGCGTTGCCGGGCACCAGCGGTGCGTTGTTCGCCGTGAACGGGTTGTTGTTGGTGAACTTCACCACGGTGGTGCCGTAGTTGAGGTTCGCGGTGAGGTCGATGCCGAGCTGCTTGATCAGGCTGCGCGAGACTTCGGCGACCGTCACCTTCAGCATCACCTGGTCGCGGCCGCGAATCGTGATGGAGTTCACGACCTTGTCGGCGCTGCCGACCAGCCGCGTGGCGATCTCGCCGGCCTGCTGCGCTTCGATCGGGCTCGCCGCGCTTCCGGTCAGCATGACGCCTTCGCCGACACCCTCGATCTGGATATCGGCATTCGGCAGGGCTGCGCGCAGGGCCGCGCGCACGCCGTTGAGGTCGCGCTTGACCGCGATGTCATAGGCCGCGATCTGCTGGCCGGCGGCGTCGAAGAACACGATGTTGGTCTGGCCGACCGTCGCGCCGATGATGTAGGCGCGCTGCGCCGAGCGGACCACGGCATTGGCGATCTTGGGATCGGCGACCAGCACATCCTTGATGTCCCTCGGCAGATCGATCACCACCGATTTGCCGACGCCGAGTGAGAGGAAGCGGGCATTCATCTGGCCGTCGGCCGCGGCGGGCGCGGCGCGGTAGTCGCCCGCCACCACCGGCGTCAGAGCCGGGTTGAGCGTGAGCGCCGCGACGGCCGAGAACGACAATGCGCGGACCATGAAGGCCCGCATCGTCCGTTGAGTTGCCCCGCCCTTCATCACCTGTGTCCTCATGGTCACTTCTGCATCGTTGCCTGGTTGGCAACGCCAAAGCGGATGACGTTGATCGTCTCACCGCGTCTCTGGTGGTTGTCTTCGGTCCTGACGTCGGTCCCGTTGTTGTCGGCGATGCTGCGCAGCGCCAGCGACAGGACGCCGCTCTGGCGCGCGCGCGCCAGCGTCTCGGTCTGGTCAGGCTTCAGCTCCAGCGTCACCGTCTTGCCGATCAGTGCGTTGGTGCCGTCCTTCTCCTTCGGCGCCTGGTCGATCGCAAGGACGCGGATATTGGTCAGGATGACCTCGGAATTGACGATGTCGGCGCCGTTGCGGTCGGGATTCTTGTCCCGCTTCGACAGCAGGACGTCGACCCGGTCGTTCGGCAGGATGAAGCCGCCGGCACCGGTCTCGGGAGAGATTTCAGTCGATACCGCCCGCATGCCGGTCGGCAGGATCGCGGCCATGAAGCCGCTTCCGTCGGCCTTGACGAGCTTCTGCTCGCGGATCGGCTCGCCCTGGATGAACGGGGCGCGCGCGATCGAGCCGGTGACGTCCTTGATGGCGTCGGCGTGGCTGTCCTTGCGCATGAAGCTGGCGCTGGCGGTCGCCGCCGGCCAGGTCTGCCACTGCAGATCTTCGGCCTTCACTGCCTGGCCGAGGCCGATGTCGGAGCGCGCGACCAGGATGTCGACGGTCGGCAGCTGCGCAACTGGCGGAGGAGCCGCCGGCTTGTCGTCGCTTCCGCTCGCCAAATAAAGCGCCGCAAGGCCGGCGCAGCCTGCAATTGCCAGGACCAGAATGCGGGCCTTATCCATTACGCTTCACTTTCCACATGACGCCGCGACGCTGCCGCCGCCGTGATGGGAGTTGACCAGCTATTCGTCAAAGCATGGTTAATGAGGCGTATCTAAATCGCCTTAACGGGCGGTTACCGCTGCTTTCTCAGCGCATGGCGAAGTGCGCGAGATCGATCGTCTTGATCCAGTCCGTCTCGGGATAGATCAGGAGGGCGCCGAGGGCTAGTGCGATGCCGTAGGGAATTCCGGTCTGCTTGTCGTGCAGGCGGCTGAGCCAGGCCTGGGACGCGAGCGGGTAGGGCAATGGCCATTGCCGCAGCTGCAGCAAGAGCACGGTCAGCGCACCGCCGAACAGCGAGGCAAAGACCAGATAGGGCAGCAGGTGCTCGAACCCGAACCACAGGCTGGCGGCGGCCGCGACCTTGGCGTCTCCGCCGCCGACCCAGCCCATCGCGAACATGCCGAACGCCACCACCAGAACCAGCGCGCCTGCGCCGGCATGGGTGAGCATCTCGTGGACGCCCATCCCGGTCAGCGGCGCCAGGACAAAGAAGCCCGCCACCAGTGCCAGCGAAATCCGGTTCGGGATCGTCATGGTCAGGAGATCGCTCGCCGCCGCAAAGGCCATCAGGGCCGGAAACAGCATCAAGCGTGCGATGTCGAGGATCATGAATTCATGCCGTCAAGCTGGAGCTGCGGTCGAGACCCGACGCTAGCGGCCAATGGTGAACAATCGGAAAAGGATTGCCGGCACCTTCCACAGAGGCTGCCGATCGGCCCCCGACAAATAGCAAAGGTCCCGGGATTGCCGGGACCTTTGATGCGAATTCGTCGAAGCCGGCTTACTTCAGCGAGCCCGAGATCGAGTTGAAGGTACCCGAGAGCTTCGTGCCGACGCCGTTGACTGCAGCGATGATCGCGATGGCGATACCGGTGGCGATCAGGCCGTACTCGATGGCGGTCGCGCCCGATTCGTCCTTCACGAAGCGCGAAACGAGGTTCTTCATAAAATCACTCCTGTGTACACGTGGCTGGTCGAACTAGATTTGGTCTCGCCGGCGTTCTCAGCACCGTGACCATTGCGGCACCCTAGTGTTGGACGATTTCGGCGCAGTTAATTTGATCGCATAAACTCTGCGGGAACCCGCTGATGTTGCGCACAGTAAATTTGGCATTAAGCCGATCGCTAGGATTGCAGATTGTTGCTGAGACCCGGCGTCCGGCGCCTATTCACGGCTCCTTAAGCGCACATCTATACCCATGGGGCTTCCGTAGTATGAGGCTGCCATGTCCACCCTTCCGATCGAAGTCATCGAGATGCTCGGCCAGACGATGATGAGGGTGGTGCCGATCACGATCGGCCTCGCGCTGTTCTTCACGGTGCTGACCCACTTCTGGGCCTGCAATCCCGGCAAGCCGTGGTGGCAGAAGCGCGAGCTGGTCACGGACATCTGCTACTGGTTCTTCGTGCCGGTATTCGCCCGCGTGCTGCGCATCGGGCTGCTGGTGGTGGGCGCGGCCGCGGTGTTCGATGTGCACGGTGCCGACGAGCTGATCTCGTTCTACGAGAACGGACACGGCCCGCTGGCGCAGCTGCCGCTCTGGCTGCAATCGATTATTTTCCTGGTCGCCTCCGACTTCATGCTGTACTGGCTGCACCGGATGTTTCACGGCGGCGGCTTCTGGAAGTACCACGCCATTCATCATTCCTCCGAGGATCTCGAATGGATCTCGGCGGCGCGCTTCCATCCCGTCAATCTGCTGATCGGCACGATCTCGGTCGATGTGATCCTGCTGATGGCCGGCATCTCGCCGAACATCATGCTGTGGGTCGGTCCCTTCACCACCTTCCACTCCGCCTTCGTGCACGCCAACCTGAACTGGACGCTCGGCCCGTTCAAATATGTGATCGCCACGCCGGTGTTTCATCGCTGGCATCACACCGCGCTCGAGGAGGGGGGCGACACCAATTTCGCCGGCACGTTTCCGCTATGGGACATTCTGTTCGGGACATTCCGCATGCCCGAAGGCAAGCTTCCGGATGATTACGGCGTCGACGCCGAGCAGGGCGTGCCGGCCGAAATCGGCGGACAGCTGGCCTATCCGTTCCGTCATTGACCGGACTGCGCGCGCATGAGTGCTGAGACCGCAACCATCCCACAGGCGCGGGCCTCGGTGTTCGCCGAAGTCCCGGCCTGGTTCTGGATGGCGTGCGGCGTCTATGCGCTGCTGCTGGTCGTCGGCGACAGGCTGCTCGCCGATTCCGACACCTACTGGCAGATTGCCGTCGGCCGGTGGATCCTCGACCACCGCGCATTGCCGTCGGTCGATATCTATTCCTTCACCAAAGCGGGTGAGCCTTGGGTGTCGTCGTCGTGGCTGGCGCAGGTCCTGTTCGCGAAGGCCTACGACCTTGCCGGGTGGACCGGGCCCGCGGCGCTGGCCGCGGGCTGCGGCGCCGCCACCTTCGCACTGCTCACCGCGATCCTCAGCCGCGCGCTGCCGGCGATCTACGCCAGCCTGATCGCGCTGGCGGCGCTGGTGCTGACATGCGCGCATCTGCTGGCCCGTCCGCATGTGCTTGCGCTGCCGATCATGATGGTCTGGGCGAACGGCCTGATGGTCGCCAGCGAACGCCGCGAGGCCCCCTCGTTCTGGCTGCTGCCGCTGATCGCGCTCTGGGCCAATCTGCATGGCGGCTTTCTGTTTGGCCTGGTGCTGGCCGGCGCCTTCGCGCTCGATGCGCTGTGGAACGCCGCGCCGGCGCAAAGATTGCCGCTGGCGCTGCGCTGGGCCGCATTCGGCCTCGGCGCGCTGGCCGCGTGCTGCGTGACGCCCTATGGCTGGGGAACGATCCTCGCCTCGCTGAAGATTCTCAGCCTCGGTGAACTGCTGCATCTCATCACGGAGTGGATGCCGGCGAGTTTCAGCCACGTCGATGCGTTCGAGCTGGCCATTCTCGGCCTGATCGGCGGGGCGCTCTATTGCGGGGTGAAGCTGCCCCTGCCGCGGATCGCCCTGGCGCTGGGCCTGCTGCACATGGCGCTATCCCATGTCAGGAATCTCGAGCTCTTCGCCCTGCTGTTGCCGCTGGCTGTGCTGACGCCGGTGGCAACCCAGTTCGGCCTGCGTGCCGCAAGCGTGGTCCGGTTGAAGGCCACGCCGGCCGTGATGCTGATCGCCGTGCTCTGCGCCGCGACCTGGTTCATCGCGGCGCGTCGGGACATGTCGCCGCCGACGATCCATTCGCCCGCTGCCGCCGTCGACGCGCTGAAGGCGCACAACGTGCAGCGCGTGCTCAATGATCTGCAGTTCGGCGGCTATCTGATCTGGCGCCAGGTGCCGGTGTTCATCGACGGCCGTGCCGAGCTTTACGGCGAGAAATTCGAGATGGCGTATTACCGTGCGCTCCAGCTCAAGGACGTCAACGGCTTCCTCGACCTGCTCAAGACCTACAGAATCGATGCGGTGATGCTCGATCCGGCAACGCCCGCCTCCAAGTTTCTCGATCACATCGATGGATGGCAGCGCCTCTACGCCGACGATCGCGTGGTGGTGCATGTGCGTGGTGCCGGCTAGGCGGCGGTCCCCGCGGGGGCGTTTTTCCGCGGGATCACCGGGCCGTTGGTCGATCCGTTCCAGAAGTCGTGACATCCGCGCAATTCAGCGGTCGATTTTTGCTCTTCTTAAATGAATTGCCGTCAGATTTGCCTGCGTCGGGCGCCGGTCCGCTGCGTATCGCTTTTGCCGGCTTGTTAACGTCCCGGGGTAAGGTATGTCGTTTCAATTCCAGCGTATTGGCGCCGTCGCGCGCATTGGATTCATCTCGCTGGCCGCAGCCGTTCTGCTGTGGCCCGCATTCGCAACGGCCGCGCCGGATCCGGACCGGATTGCGGTCAATGTCGATCAGGCCAAGCTCGTCAAGCTGCCCGGCGGCATCTCCACCATCGTGGTCGGCAACCCGCTGATCGCCGACGTCACCCTGCAGAATGGCGGCGTTGTCGTCGTGACCGGCAAGGGCTACGGCGCGACCAACTTCATCGCACTCGACCGCACCGGCCAGGTGCTGGTGGATCGCCAGATCCAGGTCGAAGGTCCGACCGACCAGCTTGTCACCGTCTATCGCGGCGTCGATCGCGAGACCTACAGCTGCATGCCGGTCTGCCAGCGCCGCATCACCCTCGGCGACGGCGAGACCTACTTCAAGTCGACCATGGACCAGGCCGGCTCGCTCAACAGCCAGGCCTCCGGCTCGGGCGCGGCCGCGAAGCCGCAGAACTAGCGCGTGTCCGCGCCGGCGCTTCGCACGCCGGGGCAGCCGCCGGCCGCAGGCGGTTCATCCGACATGGTTAAGAAAAGCCTGACGGATCGGGTCGCCCTGTCTCGATCCGGCGAAATACTTCGACAATGAGTCTTGGGTAGTTGTTGCCGCTATGTTGATCCGGGGTCGTTGATGCCGCTGCCCGCTCATTCCTTCACGCGCCTCCTCCATCGCTTTCGCAGAAACCGCCGTGGCGCGACCGCGGTCGAATTCGCGATGGTCGCGCCGCTGTTTTTCGGACTGCTGTTTGCGATCATCGAAGTGGCGATGATCTTCTTTGCGAGCCAGGTGCTGGAGACGGTGACGCAGGATTCGGCGCGCATGATCATGACCGGTCAGGCGCAGGGCGCCAGCTATACCCAGCAGCAGTTCAAGGACTTCGTCTGCGGCCAGGTCAACCCGCTGTTCGATTGCGCCAACGGCATATCGGTCGACGTGCGCAGCTACCCCGCGGCAACGGGCTTCAGCAGCGTCAACATCGCGCCTCCAATCGATTCCAACAACGCATTCATTCCGGCCATGAAATGGTGTCCCGGCAAGGACGGCGACGTCGTGGTGGTCCGGCTGTTCTATCAGTGGCCGTTGTTCGTCACCAAGCTTGGCTTCAATGTCGCCAACCTCGCCAACGGCAAGCGGCTGCTGACCGCGACCGCGACATTCAAGAACGAGCCATCCGGGACCGCCGGGGCGACATGCTCATGAGCAACGTCATGAAAACCCAGGCCGCGGCCTTGCTGCGCTCCGTCGCGGCCCTCTGCAATGACCGCCGGGGCCTTGCTGCCGTCGAGTTCGCTTTCGTCCTGCCGCTGATGCTGGTGCTGTTCTTCGGCACCGTCGAGTTTTCATCCGGTGTCGCGGTCGACCGCAAGGTCACGCTTATGGCGCGCGCCGCGTCGGACCTGACCTCGCAGTCGACGCAGGTGGTGGATGCCGACCTGCAGAACTTCTTCAGTGCCAGCGTCGGCATCATGACGCCGTACGATCCGACGCCGACCAAGGTCACCTTGTCGGAAATCTACGTCGATGCCTCGAAGGTCGCCCGGATCCAGTGGAGCAAGGCGGGGGTGATGGCGACGGGCGCCACCCAGGCCACATTGACGGCCTCAAGCCGCAGCCAGGGTGATGTCGTGACCAGCGTCGTTCCGGCGGCGCTGCTGGTTGCGGGCACATATCTGATCTTCAGCGAAGTCAGCTACAAATACGTTCCGACGGTCGGCTATGTGATGGCCAAGAGCGGCATCAATCTCACCGATGTCGCCTTCACAAGGCCGCGGCAGTCGGTTTGCGTGTTCTATGCCCCGACGTCCGCCACCATGCCGACGACCTGCTCGACCTATTAGAGCGTTTTCGAGCGAAGTGGATGCCGGTTCGCGTGGAGAAAACGCGTCAAAACAAGAATCTAGAGCCCCGTTCCGATTCCATCGGAACGGGAAAAGCTCTAGAGCTTTCGAACGACGCGGACGCCGGTTGGCAATCCAGACAAAAAGGGCCGCACCCGAAGGTGCGGCCCTTGATGCTTTAGCGACAATTTCCTGGAGCTTCGCGCTCCCGGGAAATCGGCTTATCCGGCGGCGCGCAGATTGTCGGCCGAGGATTTGCCGGAACGGCGGTCAGCCACGATCTCGTAGGAGATCTTCTGGCCTTCACGCAGAGTGCCAAGGCCGGCGCGCTCGACTGCACTGATGTGCACGAACACGTCGTTCCCGCCTTCATCCGGCTGGATGAAGCCGTAGCCCTTGGTCGCGTTAAACCACTTCACGGTTCCCATGCTCACGTGGGTAGTCCCTTCTCAGATATACAAGTTCAAGACCCGCTGATCGGCGGGGTGGTGAGATCGAATTTTTGGAAGGGTCGTCAGCGTCTGAACCGGCTGTACCGGTATTGGCTAATGTCGTCCGGCCGAAAATCGATGGGTAGGATATTATTCGATAGAAGGCTTCAAAACAATCCTGAAAACAATCCTGACGTGCGCGATTTTTTGGCCGGCGCAGCCGCCGGCCAATTGTGCGCAGGACATCAGGACGTCATGCCCGCAGCGGTTGCAATACCCCGCTTATCGGCGGCGGAACTGGCCGCCGCGCTGGGCTCCGCCCCGCGGCGGGCCGCCGGGCGCGCCGCTCGGACGTTCGTCCTTGTGCCGGAAGATCAGGCGCCCTTTTTCGAGATCGTAGGGCGACATTTCGATCGTAACGCGGTCGCCGGCCAGCGTCTTGATGCGGTTTTTCTTCATCTTGCCGGCGGTGTAGGCGACGATCTCGTGCCCGGCATCGAGTTGCACCCGGTAACGAGCGTCGGGGAGGATTTCGGTCACCAGTCCTTCGAACTGGATCAGCTCTTCCTTAGCCATATGTTTCTCCAGATCGAGCGACGGCTAGTGCTTCGGTCGGTTGTTGCGGTTGGATTGCGGATTCGGCCGGCTCTCGCGATGCAAGAAGGCGACGCCCTGAATGCCTTCGCTGTTGCCGGCCTGCGACGGACGCGGCGACTCGCCCCGGCTCGTCTGCGGCGCGCCATTATTACCACCTCGACGGCGGCGGCGGCGAGGGCCTTTTGCGCCCGGAGCGGCCTCATTCCCACGGACATTATGCGCACGGGGCGCAGAGCGGCCGCCCCGGTGCGGGTGGGTGGCCTGCGCCGGCGCGGCGGCCTCGCGGCCGCCCTGTGTGCGGCGGTCTTCCCGCGGCACGGTAATCCGGATCAGCCGCTCGATATCGCGCAGATAGCCCATCTCCTCGGCACCGGCGATCAGCGAGATCGCGACGCCGTCGGCGCCGGCGCGCGCCGTGCGGCCGATGCGGTGGACGTAGGTCTCCGGGATATTGGGCAGGTCGAAATTCACCACGTGGCTGACGCCGTCGACGTCGATGCCGCGGGCGGCGATATCGGTCGCCACCAGCGTGCGGATCTCGCCGGAACGGAACGCCGCCAGCGTGCGCTCGCGGTGGTTCTGCGACTTGTTGCCGTGGATCGCATTGGCCTCGATGCCGGCCTTGGCAAGGCTTTTCACCACCTTGTCGGCGCCGTGCTTGGTGCGGGTGAAGACCAGGGCGCGGTTGACCGGCTCCTGCTTCAGCAACTGGGCGAGAACCGTCGGCTTGGCCGCGAAATCGACCTGGATCGCGCGCTGGGCGATGCGATCCACCGTCGAGGCCACCGGCGTCACCGCCACGCGGGCCGGGTCGCGCAGCATTGCCTCGGCGAGCTCGGCGATGTCCTTGGGCATGGTGGCCGAGAAGAACAGCGTCTGGCGCCGGATCGGCAGCTTGGCGACGATTTTCCGGATGTCGTTGATGAACCCCATGTCGAGCATGCGGTCGGCTTCATCGAGCACCAGGAACTCGACCTGGTTGAGCTTCAGCCCGTTGCTCTGCACGAGATCGAGCAGGCGGCCGGGGGTGGCGACCAGCACCTCGACGCCCTGCATCAGGGAACGGACCTGGCGGCCCATCGGCACGCCGCCGATGGCGAGCGTCGAGGACAGCCGGATGTGGCGGCCATAGGTGTTGAAACTGTCGAGGATCTGCCCGGACAGTTCGCGGGTCGGCGAGAGCACCAGCACGCGGCAGCTCTTGGGCTGCGGGCGGACGCGGTTCTCGAGCAGCCGGTGCAGGATCGGCAGCGCGAAGGAGGCGGTCTTGCCGGTACCGGTCTGGGCGATGCCGACGACGTCGCGGCCGGCAAGGGCTAGCGGGATGGTCTGGGCCTGGATGGGGGTCGGCGTGAGATAATTTTCTTCTCGGAGCGCGCGGGCGATGGGATCGGCGAGGCCGAAATCCTGAAAGGAGGTCAAAAGGTGGTTCTTTCCATAAAAGCCGTCGTCGTCCCGGCCCATATCGGCCGGAAGCGCAGGAAGGCATTCGGGGACACCCGCGTGTCTGGGGCGTCAAGCTGGGTTAGCTGAAAGGCGAGCCAGAAGCCGCTTGGGGCAGCTTGAACACGCAGCTCGCGAAGGCACCGCGATGTCGCGGGCATGGCGAGGATATGGACCAGGAACTGGGCGGTTTCAAGATGAGATCGCCGTCTTTGGTGCCTGGAGTTCGCTGAACCATCGCGCAAACTGTCACAAATCGATGCCGTAAATTTAGCCAAGACGGCGATTTTGCCTACAAAATAATCTGATTGCTCTTTCGGCAGTCAAGTTGGCGGCTCAATGATTGAGCAGTCGGCTTCCGTATTTGCCCGGAACCGATGAAATTATCCAGCCGGTTCATCGGCTTACGGTGCCCGCGCACCGTGGCACAGTTCTTGCGATTCCATTAACCGCAGGCGGCCAAGCGGCCGTTCGCAGCGTTCCACGCCTGCGTCAGGGAGACGACATTTCATGCTTACTCAGCTTTCTCACAAAATAACGACGATGACCCGCCGCCGCGCGCTCGCGGCGACGGCCGGCCTGGTTTTGGGCCTGGCTGCGTCCTCGTCCCTCGCGCCCGCGCAAGCGGCCGACGACACCATCAAGGTTGGCATCCTTCACTCGCTGTCGGGCACCATGGCCATCAGCGAAACCACGCTGAAGGACACGATCCTTTTCCTGATCGACGAGCAGAACAAGAAGGGCGGCGTGCTCGGCAAGAAGCTCGAGCCCGTCGTGGTCGACCCCGCTTCGAACTGGCCGCTGTTCGCCGAAAAGGCCCGCGAGCTGATCACCAAGGACAAGGTCGCGGTCGTGTTCGGCTGCTGGACCTCGGTGTCGCGCAAATCCGTGCTCCCGGTGTTCAAGGAGCTGAACAACATCCTGTTCTACCCGGTACAGTATGAGGGCGAGGAGTCCGAGCGCAACGTGTTCTACACCGGCGCGGCGCCGAACCAGCAGGCGATCCCGGCGGTCGACTATCTGATGAAGGAAGAGAAGGTGAAGCGCTGGGTGCTGGCCGGCACCGACTACGTCTATCCGCGCACCACCAACAAGATCCTGGAAGCCTATCTGAAGTCGAAGGGCGTCGCCCAGGACGACATCATGATCAACTACACGCCGTTCGGTCACTCCGACTGGCAGACGATCGTGGCCGACATCAAGAAGTTCGGCTCGGCCGGCAAGAAGACCGCGGTGGTCTCGACCATCAACGGCGACGCCAACGTTCCGTTCTACAAGGAGCTCGGCAACCAGGGCATCAAGGCGACCGAGATCCCGGTGGTCGCGTTCTCGGTCGGCGAGGAAGAGCTCGCCGGCATCGACACCAAGCCGCTGCTCGGCCATCTCGCCGCCTGGAACTACTTCGAGTCGATCAAGACCCCGGCGAACGAGAAGTTCATCAAGGAGTGGCAGGCCTACACCAAGAACCCGAAGCGCGTGACCAACGATCCGATGGAAGCGCACTACATCGGCTTCAACATGTGGGTGAAGGCGGTCGAGAAGGTGAAGTCGACCGATCCGGACAAGGTGATCGATGCGCTTCCCGGCATCGAGGCGCCGAACCTGACCGGCGGCGTGTCGCAGATGCTGCCGAACCATCACATCACCAAGCCGGTGTTCATCGGCGAGATCAAGGGCAACGGCCAGTTCGACGTGGTCTGGAAGACCCCGGGCCTGGTGGCCGGCGACGCCTGGTCGAAGGAGCTCGAGGGCTCCAAGGACCTGATCGGCGATTGGGTCGGCAAGAAGTGCGGCAACTTCAACACCAAGACCAACAAGTGCGGCGGCCAGGGTTCCTGACAACAGGGCTCCTGAGCTGATCAACGACACAACACAACCATCCAAGAACCTGGAGAAGGCGGCACAGCTCGCCGCCTTCTCCTCACACTCCTGCCGGGGTACTGACGTGTTCGCCAATTGTATTGATCGTTTTCGTGCGCTGTTTCTCTCGATCCTGCTGCTGAGCTGCCTCACAGTGCCGGCGCTGGCCGGTCCGTTCGAGGATTCGGTCGCCAAATTCGCCAATGACGAGTTCTCCGACACCGAGGCTGCGATCGGTGAGGTCGCCGCGTCGGGCAATGCGCTGGCCTCGCCCATCATCAGCGCGCTGCAGGACGGCCGGCTCTCGGCCGATCCCGACAGCAAGAAGGTCTTCATCACGCGGACCGACGGCAAGATCGTCGACGCCGCCACGGGTGCTGCGGTCGACAAGCTGCCCGACAACGCCGCCGCCGTCCGCCTCAACAATCGCCTGCGCCGCACCGTGGAGGCCGCGCTCGGCGGCCTGACGCTGCTGTCGCCGGATCCGGCCAAGCGGCTCGCCGCCGCGCAGTCGGTGTTCAAGAGCCACGAGGAGAATGTGCTGCCGACGGTGGAGAGCGCGCTCGCCAAGGAGAGCGTCAAGCCGGTCAAGCAGGCCTTCGCCGAGGCGCGCGCCGCCATCATCCTGTTCAAGTCGGACGCATCCGACAGCGACAAGCTCGACGCCGTCGCCGTGGTCAAGGCGCGCGGCGATCAGGAGGCGCTGGCGCTGCTCACCGCCCTCGGCGCCGACCAGCCGCCGCTGGTCGCCAACGCCGCCGCGAGCGCGGTGTCCTCGATCCAGAGCAATCTGGCGATGTGGTCGATGGTGCAGAATGCGTGGTACGGCCTGTCACTCGGCTCGGTGCTGCTGCTCGCCGCGATCGGGCTTGCCATCACCTTCGGCGTGATGGGCGTCATCAACATGGCGCATGGCGAGATGGTGATGCTCGGGGCCTACACCACCTTCGTGGTGCAGGAGGTGATCCGCAGCCGCTATCCTGCGCTGTTCGACTACTCGCTGCTGATCGCGGTGCCGCTCGCCTTCCTGGTCGCCGGCTTGATCGGTGTCGTGATCGAGCGCACCATCATCCGCTTCCTCTACGGCCGTCCGCTGGAGACGCTGCTCGCGACCTGGGGCCTGTCGCTGGTGTTGCAGCAGGCGGTGCGCACCGCGTTCGGCCCGACCAACCGCGAGGTCGGCAACCCCTCCTGGATGAGCGGTGCCTTCGAGCTCGGCCAGATCACCATCACCTATAACCGGCTGTGGATCCTCTGCTTCACGCTCGCGGTGTTTGCCATCCTGCTGGCGATGCTGCGCTACACCGCGCTTGGCCTCGAGATGCGCGCGGTGACCCAGAACCGCCGCATGGCGGCCTCGATGGGGATCGCCACCTCGCGCGTCGATGCGCTGACCTTCGGTCTCGGCTCGGGGATCGCCGGCATTGCCGGCGTGGCGCTGTCGCAGATCGACAATGTCAGCCCGAATCTCGGCCAGAGCTATATCATCGACAGCTTCATGGTCGTGGTGTTCGGCGGCGTCGGCAATCTCTGGGGCACGCTGGTCGGCGCCTTCACGCTCGGCATCGCCAACAAGTTCCTCGAGCCTGTCGCAGGCGCGGTGCTCGGCAAGATCGCCATCCTGGTGCTGATCATCCTGTTCATCCAGAAGCGGCCGCGCGGCCTGTTCGCGCTCAAGGGTCGGGCGGTGGAAGCATGACGCCGCACATCCTCACCCGTTCGCTCGATCGCGCCGCGACCGCGTTCGTCCTGATCGTCGCCGCGATCGGCGTGCTGATCCCGCTTTCGAACCTGCTGCTGCCGCAGGGCTCGATGTTCCAGGTGCCGACCTATCTGGTCGCGCTGTGGGGCAAATATGTCTGCTACGCCATCCTCGCGCTCTCGATCGATCTGATCTGGGGCTATTGCGGCATCCTCTCGCTCGGCCACGGCGCGTTCTTCGCGCTGGGCGGCTACGCGATGGGCATGTACCTGATGCGCCAGATCGGCAGCCGCGGCGTCTACGGCAATCCGATCTTGCCCGACTTCATGGTGTTCCTGAACTGGAGCAAGCTGCCCTGGTACTGGTACGGCTTCGACAAGTTCTGGTTCGCGGCACTGATGGTGCTGCTGGTGCCGGGTCTGCTCGCCTTCTGCTTCGGCTGGCTCGCCTTCCGCTCGCGCGTCACCGGCGTGTATCTGTCGATCATCACGCAGGCGATGACCTATGCGCTGCTGCTGGCGTTCTTCCGCAACGATTTCGGCTTCGGCGGCAATAACGGGCTGACCGACTTCAAGGACATCATCGGCTTCAACGTGCAGGCCGAAGGCACCCGCGCCGCGCTGTTCCTGCTGAGCTGCCTTGCGCTGATCATCGCGTTCCTGATCTGCCGCGCGATCGTGACCTCGAAGCTCGGCAAGGTCCTGATCGCAGTGCGTGACGCCGAAAGCCGGACCCGCTTCCTTGGCTATCGTGTCGAATCCTACAAGCTGTTCGTGTTCACGCTGTCGGCGTGCATGGCCGGCGTCGCCGGTGCGCTGTACGTGCCGCAGGTCGGCATCATCAATCCCAGCGAGTTCGCGCCGGCGAATTCGATCGAAGCGGTGATCTGGGTCGCGGTCGGCGGCCGCGGCACGCTGATCGGTGCGGCGCTCGGAGCCGTCGTCGTCAACTACGCCAAGACGTTCTTCACCTCGGGGCCGCTCGCACCGTACTGGCTGTTCATGCTGGGCGCGCTGTTCATCCTGGTCACGCTGCTGTTGCCCAAGGGCATCGTCGGTACCTTCAACGCCTGGTGGGAGCCGCTGAAAGCGCGGCGCAACTCACCCGACGCCGAGAGTGCCGCGCGCGAAGACGGCATCGGCGCACCGAACCCGGCGGAGTAGGCAGATGAACGTCATGGACACCCGCGCCACCTCGGCCATGCTCTACCTCGACGGCGTGCATGTCTCGTTCGACGGCTTCCACGCCATCAACAATCTGTCGCTGGCGCTCGAGCCCGGCGAGATGCGTGCCATCATCGGCCCGAACGGCGCCGGCAAGACCACGATGATGGACATCATCACCGGCAAGACCAAGCCGGACGAGGGCACTGTGCTGTTCGACGGCACAGTCGACCTGACCCGGCTCGACGAGACCCGGATCGCCGAGCTCGGCATCGGCCGCAAATTCCAGAAGCCGACGGTGTTCGAGAGCCAGACCGTGCAGGACAATCTGCTGCTCGCGCTCAATGTCGATCATTCCGTGCGCGGCACGCTGTTCTGGCGCGGCAGCAAGGCCGAGTCCGAGCGTATCGACAAGGTGCTCGAGACCATCCGCCTGACCGATGCGCGCAACCGCCTTGCCGGCAGCCTGTCGCACGGCCAGAAGCAGTGGCTCGAAATCGGCATGCTGCTGGCGCAGGACCCGAAAGTGCTCCTGGTCGACGAGCCGGTCGCAGGGATGACCGACGTCGAGACCCATCTGACCGCGGAGCTCCTGAAGGAGATCAACAGGAACCACACCATCATGGTGGTCGAGCACGACATGACCTTCGTGCGCGAGCTCGGCGTCAAGGTGACCTGCCTGCATGAGGGCTCGGTGCTCGCCGAAGGTTCGATCGACCAGGTGTCGTCGAACGAGCGGGTGGTCGAAGTGTATCTGGGGCGCTAGCGCGATGCTGAAGATCGACAACATCAATCTCTATTACGGTGCGGCGCAGGCGCTGCGCGGCGTGTCGCTGACCGCCGAGCCGGGCAAGGTCACCTGCGTGCTCGGCCGCAACGGCGTCGGCAAGACTTCGCTGCTGCGCGCCATGGTCGGCCAGTATCCGATCGCTTCCGGCACGATCAATTTCGACGGCAAGGACATCACCGCGCTAAAGCCCTATGAGCGGGCGCGGCGCGGCATCGGCTTCGTGCCGCAGGGCCGCGAGATCTTTCCGCTGCTGACGGTGGAAGAGAACCTCAAGACCGGCTTCGGTCCGCTCAAGCGCGAAGACCGCAACATTCCCAACGACGTGTTCTCGCTGTTTCCGGTGTTGGAGACCATGCTGGGCCGCCGCGGCGGCGACCTTTCCGGCGGCCAGCAGCAGCAGCTTGCGATCGGCCGCGCGCTGGTGATGCGGCCAAAGCTCCTGCTGCTCGACGAGCCGACCGAGGGCATCCAGCCCTCGATCATCAAGGATATCGGCCGCGCCATCTCCTATCTGCGCAACCTCGGCAACATCGCGATCGTGCTGGTCGAACAATATCTCGACTTTGCCTGCGAACTCGGCGACAGTTTTGCCGTGATGGACCGGGGTGCGGTGAAATATGCCTGCGACCGCGCAAGCCTCGATCCCGCCGAGATCAGCCGCCAGATGGCGCTGTGAACAGGATGTGACGCCGCCTGTTGTGGCGCGCGAAGGGAGCGTCGGGGGAATGCGGACCGGGATCGCAGGCGCGGCAGCGGCGACGTTTGCGGCAAACCGCGCCCAGGGTGCTGTCAGGTTCGGCGTGCATCTGAAAGACGGCGCCACCCGCCGCGGCGACCTGCATGAGTCCGGCTCGCTGCGCGTCCGCTTCCCATCGCCGGAGGACGACGGTCTCTCGGCCATGTTCGTCAACACCGCCGGCGGCATTGCCGGCGGGGACCGCTTCGAGATCGCGATCGCGGCCGGCGAGGGCGCGCGTTTGACGCTGACCACCGCGGCGGCTGAGAAAGTCTACCGTGCACCGGCAGCGGCGGCACGGCTCGACATCGCGCTGACCGTTGCCGCAGGCGCGCATCTCGCCTGGCTGCCGCAGGAAACCATCCTGTTCGATCGTGCCCGCATTCACCGCGGCTTCGACATCGACCTTGCCGAGGGTGCCTCGCTCCTGCTCTGCGAGATCGTGGTGTTCGGCCGCGCCGCGATGGGCGAGACCATGCGCCACGGCGAATTTGTCGATCGCTGGCGGATGCGGCGTGGCGGCAGGTTGGTGTTTGCCGAGACCGTCAGGCTCGACGGCGAGATCGGCGAGAAGCTCGCGCAACCCGCGATCGCGGGCGGCGGCTGCGCGATCGGCACGGCGCTGATCGTGCCGGGCGACGAAGCCCTGGTCGAGCGCATCCGCGAGGCGTCGGAAAGCTTCGGCGGCGAGGTCGGCATCTCCGCTTGGAATGGCTTTGCAATGGCCCGCTTCTGTGCCCAAGATGCGGCCCGGCTGCGCGCCGACATGATGACGGTGCTCGGCCGCGCCTCCACGGTCCCGCTGCCGCGGCTGTGGCTCAACTAAACCTTTCGAGAACGATCAGAGTGCTCGCATGAATTTGTCTCCCCGCGAAAAGGACAAGCTCCTGGTATCGATGGCGGCCATGGTGGCGCGGCGCCGGCTCGAGCGCGGCGTCAAGCTGAACCATCCCGAAGCTGTCGCGTTGATTACCGACTTCATCGTCGAGGGCGCGCGCGACGGCCGCACCGTCGCCGAGCTGATGCAGGCCGGCGCCAAGGTCCTGACCCGCGCGCAGGTGATGGATGGCATCCCGGAGATGATCCACGACATCCAGGTCGAGGCGACATTCCCCGACGGCACCAAGCTCGTCACCGTGCACGAGCCGATCCGCTAGCCACGAGCGTCATTCCGGGGCGGCCGGAGCGGCCGAACCCGGAATCCAGAGATTGTTGATCGAGATTTCGGGTTCATGCTTCGCATGCCCCGGAATG
This sequence comes from Bradyrhizobium sp. BRP56, assembly GCF_020194035.1. Classification (NCBI taxonomy): domain Bacteria; kingdom Pseudomonadati; phylum Pseudomonadota; class Alphaproteobacteria; order Hyphomicrobiales; family Nitrobacteraceae; genus Bradyrhizobium; species Bradyrhizobium sp. BRP56. The sequence continues at coordinate 63,830 of NZ_JADYVV010000024.1, read as the reverse complement.
ACAGGAGAGACGAATGATCCCCGGCGAACGCTTCATCAAGGACGGCGAGATCGAGCTCAATGCCGGCCGCAAGACCGTGACGCTCTCGGTCGCCAACACCGGCGACCGTCCGATCCAGGTCGGCTCGCACTACCACTTCTTCGAAACCAATCCGGCGCTGAAATTCGACCGCAAGAAGGCCCGCGGCATGCGCCTCGACATCGCGGCCGGCACCGCCGTCCGCTTCGAACCCGGCCAGACCCGCGACGTCCAACTCGTCGCACTCGCCGGCAAGCGCGTGATCTACGGCTTTCGCGCCGAGGTGAAGGGGAAGCTGTAGCACCATGCTTCCCGCTGTCCGCATGGTCTCCGAAGCTGCCGAGCTTGCCGCGCACCGTCACAACGGGATGGCGCGCAAGGGGCGGGGGAGTGAGCCTTACATCAACCATCTTGCCGAGGTCGCGAACCTGCTCGCGCAGGTGACCGATGGCACCGACGCCGAACTGGTGGCGGCAGGCTGGCTGCACGACACCATCGAGGACACCGAGACCACGCGCGAGGAGCTCGCGCAGAAGTTCACCGCGCGCATTGCCGATCTCGTTGTCGAGTGCACCGATGACATGAGCCTGCCAAAGCCTGCCCGCCGGCAAAAGCAGATCGAGGACGCTCCGCACAAATCTCCTGGTGCAAAGCTGATCAAGGCCGCCGACAAGATCAGCAATATCGGCGCGCGGATCGTGCCGCACCCAAGCAAGGACGAGCGCGACGATCTCGCCGACTATGCGGCCTGGGCCGACAAGGTCGTTGCCGGTTGCCGGGGCATCAATCCGCGGCTGGACCGCATTTTCGACGACACGATTGCGCGCGCCAAGGCCGCGCTGGCTGAAACTGGGGGCTGACATGTCCGTGAAGATCAAGCGTTCCGTCTATGCCGACATGTTCGGTCCGACCACCGGTGACAGGGTCCGGCTCGCCGACACCGATCTGATCATCGAGGTCGAGAAGGATCTCACCACCTATGGCGAGGAGGTGAAGTTCGGCGGCGGCAAGGTGATCCGCGACGGCATGGGGCAGTCGCAGGTGACCAACGCGCAGGGCGCGGCCGATACTGTGATCACCAACGCGCTGATCGTCGATCACTGGGGAATCGTGAAGGCCGACGTCGCGATCAAGGAGGGCATGATCGCGGCGATCGGCAAGGCCGGTAATCCCGACATCCAGCCCAATGTCACCATCATCATCGGTCCCGGCACCGACGTGATCGCCGGCGAAGGAAAGATCCTCACCGCCGGCGGCTTCGACAGCCACATCCATTTCATCTGCCCGCAGCAGATCGAGCACGCGCTGATGTCTGGCGTCACCTCGATGTTAGGGGGCGGCACCGGCCCCTCGCACGGCACCTTCGCCACCACCTGCACGCCCGGCCCGTGGCATATGGGGCGGATGATCCAGTCGTTCGACGCCTTCCCGGTCAATCTCGGCATTTCGGGCAAGGGCAACGCGTCGCGTCCGGCGGCGCTGGTCGAGATGATCAAGGGCGGCGCCTGCGCGCTGAAGCTGCACGAGGACTGGGGCACGACGCCGTCGGCGATCGACACCTGTCTCTCGGTGGCCGACGATTACGACGTCCAGGTGATGCTGCATTCGGACACGCTGAACGAATCCGGCTTCGTGGAGGATACAATCAAGGCGTTCAAGGGCCGCACCATCCATGCCTTCCATACCGAAGGCGCCGGCGGCGGCCATGCGCCGGATATCATTAAAATTGCCGGCCTGAAGAACGTGCTGCCGTCCTCCACCAATCCGACAAGGCCGTTCACCCGCAACACCATCGACGAGCATCTCGACATGCTGATGGTGTGCCATCACCTCGATCCGTCGATCGCCGAAGACCTCGCCTTCGCCGAAAGCCGGATCCGCAAGGAGACCATCGCCGCCGAGGACATCCTGCACGATCTCGGCGCGCTCTCGATGATGTCGTCGGACTCGCAGGCGATGGGCCGGTTGGGTGAGGTCATCATCCGCACCTGGCAGACCGCCGACAAGATGAAGAAGCAGCGCGGGTCGCTGCCGCAGGACAAGGGCAACGACAACGACAATTTCCGCGTCAAGCGCTACATCGCCAAATACACCATCAACCCCGCGATCGCGCACGGCGTGTCGAAGCTGATCGGTTCGGTCGAGAAGGGCAAGCTCGCCGACCTCGTGCTGTGGTCGCCGGCGTTCTTCGGCGTCAAGCCGGACTGTATCATCAAGGGCGGCTCGATCGTGGCGGCGCCGATGGGCGATCCCAACGCCTCGATCCCGACGCCGCAGCCGGTGCATTACCAGCCGATGTTCGCCGCCTTCGGCAAGTCGCTCACCGCCTCCTCCGTGGTGTTCACCTCGAAGGCCGCTGCGAGCGGCGGTCTCGCCCGCAAGCTCGGCACAGCCAAGAAACTCTACGCGGTGCAGAACACACGCGGCAAGATCTCCAAGAAGAGCATGATCCACAACGACGCGACGCCCGAGATCGAGGTCGATCCGGAGACCTATGAGGTACGCGCAGACGGCGAGCTGCTGACCTGCGCGCCGGCCGAGGTGCTGCCCATGGCACAGCGCTATTTTATGTTCTAAAACCGCTCCCGGTAACCAGAGCGTTTTCGAGCGAAGTGGATTTCCGGTTCGCGGAAAGAAAACGCGTCAAAACAAGACTCAAGCCAAAACAGAAAACCGGGAGGAATTTCCGTGATTTACGTCGTTGCTACGCTGACCATCAAGCCCGAGACCCGCGCCGAATTCATCGCCGCCGCGACGGCCTGCATCAAGGAAACCCGCAAGGAGCCCGGCAACATCGCCTACGATTTGCATGAGAGCGTCACCGACCACAGCAAGATGGTGTTCGTCGAGCAGTGGGAGAACGCGGAGGCGCTGGTGCCGCATCGCACCGCCGAGCACATGAAGACGTTCGGCCGGGTCGCGGTGAAATGCATGGCCGCGCCGCCGAAGATCGAGGTGATCACGCCCGAGAAGGTCGACGTCCGCTAGAATAAGAAGAACGGGAGCAACAGCATGATCTATGTCATCGCCACCACGCCGATGAAGCCGGAGAACAAGGACGACTTCATCAAGGGGCACAAGGCCTGCACGGTCGAGACCCGCAAGGAGAAGGGTTGCATCTCCTATGACGGCAATGTCAGCGTCAACGATCCCAACCTCTATGTGGTGGTCGAGCGCTGGGAGAGCCGCGAAGATCTCAACGGCCATGCCAGGGCGCCGCACATGAAGGTATGGCGCGAATATTCCGCTAACATGAAGACCGGGCCGACGGTGATCGAGATCATCAGCGACGCCAAGGTCGAGAAGCTCTGAGGCATCGATGATCCGCGCCACCAAAGTCCTGGGACAGCACCGCTGGACGGAAGCGGCAGCCGATACCGTCGTGCTCGATTTCGACGACCGGCACCGGCGGCGGATGGTGATGTCAGGGACGCGCGGGCTCGAATTCTTGCTTGATCTCGAAAACGCCGTCGCGCTGCGCGGCGGCGATGCCCTGGTGCTGGAGGACGGCCGCCTCGTCGAGGTGGTCGCAGCTCCCGAGCCGCTGGCGGAAATCCGCGGCAGCGATCCGCATCATCTGATCCGCGTCGCCTGGCATCTCGGCAACCGCCATCTGCCGACGCAGATCATGCCGAAGGGATTGCGCATCCGCAGGGATCACGTGATCGAGGCGATGGTGAAGGGGTTGGGGGCCCGTGTCATCGAGATCGAGGCACCGTTCGATCCCGAGGGCGGCGCCTATGCCGAGCATGCGCATGCCGACGAGCACGCGCATGGTCACACCGGGCACGATCATGCCGACAGCCATGCGCATGATCACGGTCATCACCATGGCCATGATCATGGGCCTGACCATGATCACCACCATCATCATGATGAGCATTGCGAGCATGCTCATCATCACCACGATCACTCCCATGCTCATGACCACAAATGAGCCTGATCCCGCCGTGCTGCGCGGCGGGATGGCGGAGGACGAGGCGGCCGCGCTGTACCGGCTGATGACGTGGCTGTCGCCGTCCTTTCCGGTGGGGGCATTCGCCTATTCCAGCGGCATCGAATGGGCGGTCGAGGCCGGCGACATCACGGATGCCGCGTCGCTGCGCGGCTGGCTCGCCGCGATGCTTTCCGACGGCAGCGGATTTTGCGACGCTGTGTTTCTCGCGCAGAGTTTTCGTGCGGCGTTGCAGCCCAATCATGCCGGGCTGGAGGAGGTCGCCGAGCTCGCCGCGGCCTTCGTGCCGTCGCGCGAGCGGCAGCTCGAGACCACGACGCAGGGGCGCGCTTTCATCGAGATTGCCCGTGCCGCGTGGAATTCGCCCGGCCTCGACGCGATGATTGCGGCTTGCGACGGCCCTGTCGTCTACCCCGTGGCGGTCGGCATCGTCAGCGCCGCGCACGGCATTCGGCTTCCGCCTGTGCTGCACGCCTTCCTGCATGCAGTGACCTCCAACTGGATTTCCGCGGGCAGCCGGCTGATCCCGCTCGGGCAGACCGCCAGTCAGCGCGTGCTGGCCGATCTCGAGCCGGTCGTGGCAGCAACCGCGGCGCGGGCCAATGCGGCCTCGCTCGACGATCTCGGCGGCGCGACCTTTCGCGCCGATCTCGCTAGCCTGTGTCACGAGACGCAATACACGAGGCTGTTCCGGTCATGAGGCGCAGTGAAGCGACGATGCTGGTTCCGCGTTCGCGTCCTCAGCCGTCGTCCCGGCGAAGGCCGGGACCCATAACCACAGGCTTCTGTGGTTGTGCAGGGCTGTGGCCCCAGCGCGTCGCACCAATTCAGTTCGGTGGTAATGGGTCCCGGCCTTCGCCGGGACGACGATGGATGGATTGATATGCCCACTTCCCACGGCCCACTTCGCGTCGGCGTCGGCGGTCCGGTCGGCTCCGGCAAGACCGCGCTGATGGACCTGCTCTGCAAGTCGATGCGCGAGCGCTACGACATCGCCGCGATCACCAACGACATTTACACCAAATGGGATGCCGAGTTTCTGGTGCGCTCCGGTTCGCTGACGCCGGACCGCATCGCCGGTGTCGAGACCGGCGGCTGCCCGCATACCGCGATCCGCGAGGACGCTTCGATGAATCTCGCCGCGGTCGCCGACATGCGGGCAAAATTCCCCGACCTCGATCTGGTGCTGATCGAATCCGGCGGCGACAATCTGGCGGCGACCTTCTCGCCGGAATTGGCCGATCTGACGATCTACGTCATCGACGTTGCCGCCGGCGACAAGATCCCCTCCAAGGGCGGCCCCGGCATCACGCGATCCGACCTCCTGGTGATCAACAAGATCGATCTCGCACCCCATGTCGGTGCGTCGCTCGAGAAGATGGACACCGACGCCAGGCGGATGCGCGGCGAGCGGCCCTTCGTGATGACCAACCTGAAGAAGAGCGACGGCCTCGATCGCATCATCAGCTTCATCGAGACCAAGGGCGGCCTTCGGTCGCAGGGCAAGGTCAAGGCAGGCTGACGTTAATCATTGTGGCGGTGCGAACCCTTATCCCCGTCATCCTGAGGAGCGAGCCTCGAAGGATGAACGGCCACCGGTGGGCCGTTCATCCTTCGAGACGCGCTGCGCGCTCCTCAGGATGACGGTGAGGCACTTGGCTGGATGTCGCTGGCCGCCGCAAAAAAGCTGCGCAATCGCCGGAACAATTTCCAACTTTGCCGATTAGCAACCTTTGGCGCCGCCAAAGACCGCCGGGTGGCGTCGTCGTTAATGCTGCCGACCGGCTCCTGTTGCGGACCGATGATCGCTATTCCATATTCCTTTGCGGCGGGCTTTCATCGCATCCTGATTTGTCGCCGCCCTTGCAGAAGCCAGATGACTTCCGTCCCCTTTCGCCACCCCCTGATTGCCGAGTAAGCGTGTGGTTCGACTGGGCTTCATCGTTGCCTTGATTGCGCTGATCGGAGTTCTGCTCTCCGGTCTTGCCGCCTATCGGGTGCACGATCAGGAGCTCGCGATCGACGGCATCGCGCTGGCGCGGGCGATCGACGTCCATGCCAGCCTGGTGCAGGACCGCCTGACCGAGCGCGAGCTGCTGGCGCGGGTCGCCTCGGGGCTGTTCCGGGCGCCGTCGATGGTGAAGGCCAACATGCTGCAGCCGCTGCGCTCGGCGATCTACGCCTTCAAGACCGATTTCGTCGTCGCCGCCTGGATCGCGCGGCTCAAGCCGGACGAGCTGGCCGCGGCGGAGGCCGAGCTGAAGGCCAACGGCTTCACCAATCCGACCATCCGGGATTTCGACGACCAGGCGCTCGACCTCAAGGCGCTCGACAAGCCGATCAACGTGTTGATGGACGTCGAGCCGCGCAATCCGGAGACCTTGAGCATTCCAGGCCGCGCCTTCGACCGCCACTCGGTGGTGGGCCCGATGCTGGCGCGAGCGATGGCCAACGCCAAGCCCGTGGCCTCCGACCCGGTGCCACTGTTGCGGCAGAACGGCCCGGTCGGGGTCGTGCTCGCCGCGCCGGTGTTCCAGGAGGGCGCATCCGAGCCGGCCGGCTTCATCACCTTCTCCTATGAGCTGTCGTCGCTGATGCTGACCAACGACGACAGCTCGCTGTTCGCGGTGGCGTTGAAGGATCCGCGCGACTCCAACGACGAGTTCACCGCCAACGAGCAGGGCATCGTCACCTCGCGCGCGGTGCGCCAGGACGGCCCGCTGCCGTCGATGGTGCGCACGGTGACGTTCGGCGGCCGTGACTGGTCGCTCGACTATTACGCCAAGAGCAACGCCACGGTGCGTGCGCAGCAGACCGCGACCATCGTCGCGGCGATCGGCCTCGCGCTGACCGGCATCGTCTGCGGCCTGTTCGGCTATGTCGCCTACAACAATTTGCGCCTCAGCCGCGAGATCGAGGTCCGCATCGGCTTCGAGCGCCGGTTGACCGCCGTGATCGACGAGCTCAACCATCGCGTCAAGAACATCCTCGCGGTGATCCAGTCGATCGTGACCCGCACGCTGCGGCACGGCGCCGATATCGATGTCGCGCGCGAGCTCTTGATCGGGCGCATCCACGCGATGTCGAACGTGGTCACGCTGCTCAGCGAGAGCCAGTGGCAGGGCGTCAAGCTGAAGGGCCTGTTCGAATCGCGCGCGATCCCGCATGCCGACCGGATCGCGGTGAACGGTCCCGACATCACGGTCAGCGCCCGCGCCGCCCAATCGCTGTCGCTGCTGTTCTTCGAGCTCGCCTCGCATTCCGACGAAGGGCTGTCGCTGGTCGGCAAGCACCCGCACATCGTCGCCAATTGGGAGGTCGTCGGCGAGGATGCGGACTTGGTCTTTCATTTCCGCTGGGAAGAGTTCAACACCAGCCAGGCGACGCGGCGAGCCGACAGTGATTTCGGCCTGATCCTGCTCGACCGCGTCGCGCCCGAGGCGCTCGGCGGCACCGCGAAGCGCTACTTCACCGACGTCTCCTATGTCTATGAACTGACCGCGCCGATGGACACCGTCGTCGACATGACCGAGCGCGACCGCACCGAGCAGTTCTCCGCGCCGCTGCGCCCGGTGAAGAAGTAGCGGCTGCCTCAGGTTGTGTGTTCAGGCCGACGCGCGGATTGATCGAAATCACGCGCGCAAGCATGCGCCGGCGTCATCGTGACCAATGCCCGCTATCAGTAATAGACCGCAACCGATTGTTAAAACTTCGTTGAACATGCTTGGGCATATACCGAGCAGGATACCGTCTGAGGACCCCGATGAGGCTTTGGGTCAGCCTGACCTTGCTCGCGGCAGTTTTGCCGGTAGGGCTGTCGCTTGCCTTGACTCCGGCAGCGGCGCCCGGCGACCCTGCGACAATCCGTGCCAGCTATCGGAGGCCGGACGTCGTTCCGTTCCCGAGCAGCAATCCCTATTCGGAGGCGAAATCCGCGCTTGGGCAACTGCTGTTCTTCGATCCGCTGCTGTCGAGGTCAAAGACACACTCCTGCGCGAGTTGCCACAGGCCATCCCTTTCATGGGCCGATGGCCTTCCGCGCGCCATCGGTGAGGATCCCAAGGGCCTGCCGATCCGCTCGCCGACATTGATCGATGTGGCCTTCTTCGAGCCGCTGGGATGGGACGGCAAGTTCAGGGATCTGGAATCCGTTGCGTTCGGGCCGATCCTCAGTCCGGCGAACCTGAACATGACCGAGCCGGAATTGATCGCGCGACTTTCGGCGATCCCCGGCTATGTCGATGCCTTCGCCCACGCATTCGGAGACGGTGCGATCACGCGGCCGAGGATCGAGGCGTCGTTGGCGACCTTCGAGCGCTCCATCGTTGCAGGCGAGGCTCCGTTCGACCGTTGGATCAAGGGCGACGACACCGCCATCAGCAAATCAGCCCAGCACGGCTTTGAGCTTTTCAACGGCAAAGCGCGTTGCTCGGCTTGCCACAGCGGCCCGTCGTTTTCCGACGGATCCTTCCAGGATATCGGCACCGCCAAGGGCCATGACATCGGGCGCGGTCGTTTCTTTCCGACCTCGGCGAAGCTGAAATATGCGTTCAAGACGCCGACATTGCGCGACGTCGCGCGTCGCGCGCCCTATATGCACGACGGATCGGTGGCGACGCTGGAAGATGTCATCGAGCTTTACAACAAGGGTGGGATCGATCGGCCGAGCCGATCGCCCGACATCAAGCCGCTGTCCCTGACGGCAGACGAGAAGAACGACCTCATCGCCTTCCTGCAAACCCTGACCGCAACGGCCCCGCCGGTGGCAGGCGTCCCCAAACTGCCGCGCTGACCTCGGCTCAACGCGGTTCAGAACGAGGTTCGTTTCAGGACAGGTGCGGCAGCGCCGCGCCCAGGAGGCCGAGCCCCACGATCACGAATGCGCCCGCGCAGGTCTCGAGGGTCGCTGTGCGCGCAGCGGACGATCTTGTCACATAGGCGAGGGCCGACCCCACCCCGATACTTACGACGCTCAACGCTCCGAACACTGTACCGGCCTCCCGATCCGATTTGTCCGGATTTCACTACGACAGTTGAATTGAGCTCCCGTGCCGGAATTAGCTAAAATTTGAGGCAACCGGCTGTAAAGACTGCACTAAGGGACAGGCCGGGGGCTCGCCCGCCACGATTAACCACAATGCAACCACGGGGTGTCCCGGCAGGCGCAAAGCTTAAAATTTGATATAAGTTAAACAAGTCCTTTAGTGTGTGGGCGGTTGGTTCAATGTTTAGTGGATGGGCGCGAGATACCGTCTCGGCGGTGCGCTCCTTTTTCGCCACGTGCCTTGCAGCGGTTCTGTTTTGTGTCGTCGCCGCGCGCAGTGCCGAGGCACATGTCAAATGGTTTTGTGCCTACGATGTCGCCGGCCAGCCCCGCGGACTCGAGAATGTCCTTTGCCTGGATTTCGAGCTGCTGCTCGGTGTCGCCATCTTCTGGCTGTTTGCCGGTTGCCTGATCGAGCCCACCTCGCTGGGTGACGCCACGATCCGGGTCATGGACCGCGTCACCGAGGGACTGCGGCTGCGCACCGAATTGATGATGCGCGCCGTGTGCGGGTTCTTCTTCATCTCGATCTGGGCCGTGGGCGGCATCCTGCTGACGCCCGAGTTGAAGACGACGTCGCCGTATGTCGGCGCGTTGCAGCTTGCGATCGCTGCCGGGATGCTGTCACGACGCACGCTGCCGCTGTCGGCGGCGGGGATGGTGGTCCTGTTCGGGATCGGTGTGCGCGATTACGGTCTCTTTCACCTCGCCGATTATCCGATCTTTCTCGGTGTTGCCGCCTATTTTGCACTGGTTGGGCTGAACAAGGATTTGTTCGGAGTCCGGCCGATCGACGTGATGCGCTACGCCGCCGCGGTGACGTTGATGTGGGCCTCGGTTGAAAAATGGGCCTATCCGGAGTGGAGCTTCCCGCTGCTGATCGAGCATTCCGCGATGACGCTGGGCTTCGACAACGAGTTCTACATGCGCGCCGCCGGCATGGTGGAATTCACGCTTGCCTTTGCCTTGATCTGGACGCCGCTGATCCGGCGCTGCGCCGCCACCGTGCTGACGGGGATGTTCATCAGCGCGTGCTTCGAATTCGGCAAGATCGACACGATCGGACACTCGGCGATCATCGCTGTCCTGCTTGCGATTGTCGCCGACAACAAGGTGTTGTCGCGCGACCGTCGTGCGCCGTGGCTCGCCCCGGTCGCGCTCTGTGCCGCGCTGTCGGTGACCTTGTTCGTCTACTATTTCGGCCACGCCGCGATCTTCAAGACGTCGGTCCTCTAGATCGCCGCCGCCTGGGGCGGCTATTTGGCGACGTGGACGGCGAGCTTCATCTTCGGGTGAATGCCGCACAGCACGGTGTAGTCGCCGGGCACCGAGAAGGTGACGTCGAACTTGCTGCCCGGCTGCTGGTCGCCCGAGTCGAAGCTGAACGTATCAGTGCTCAAATAAGCGTGATGCAGCAGTTCGCCGTCATCGTTAACGAATCGTAAAACCTCACCCCGCTTGATCGAGATCTGCGCGGGTTTGAATTCACGATCCTTCTGCGAGATGACATAAGGGGCTGCGCCCAAAGCTGCACCAATAAGCGCTCCAGTGACGATCGCCGCCGCAAACGGCACGCGGCCGAACTGGCCCAGGCGCAAGGCGCGCAACAAGCCTGACTGCATGAGACCCCCGCTGAACCTCGAACACCAAATATCGGCTATCCCGGGCTGCAAATGTGGCTCCCGGATCACCTGTAAGGGTGATTATCGCCAGCTGATCTTAACGATTTCAGCATGAGTTCCAGTCACTACTAAAGCAATTTTGAGCAGACAGTTATTTTCCGCAGTGCTGCGCGTTTCTGCGTAGCTTGAGTATCGAGCACTACGGCGAAACGCGGGCATGGACAGCCTATTTGGCAACCTCAAGGTAAAGAGCGGTGCGGCCTTTCGGTTCGCAACCGGCCGCCTTTCGCGTCTTGCCTTGACCAAGGGTTCGATCCGCAGCCAGATTCTGATTTTTTGCCTTGCGATGAGCGCCGTTGCGGTCGCCCTCGGCGGGTACTCCATCCTCGGCATCCGACATGCCGGCGATCTGGTGGCCAAGACGTTCGACGAATCCCTGATGTCGATCAACTATGCACGCGCGGCCGGTGCGGATTTCGCCGCGATGCGGGTCGCCTCGTCGCAACGCCTGCTGACCACGGATCCGGAGATTCGCGCCAATCTCGATGGCCAGATTGAAAAGCTCGGGAAGACGCTCTCGGAAGACCTGGCGATTGCTGCCGATCGGTCGCAATCCTCGCGCGCAGCGCAGGCCGCCGCAAGGGTTCAGGAAGCCGCCGACGCCTGGATGGCGCTGCACCGGCGCGCGATCGGATCGTCCACGGAGGGCAGCGCGGCGGCCGATCCGCGCGCACCAGGTGCGACGGTCGGCGATGTCGATCGCTACTCCAAGATCGTCAGTCAGCAGGTCGAGCTGCTGGTCAATTATACGGCCGGCGATGGCTTCCTGTTCAGGCAAAAGGCGCTCTCGACGATCAAGCGGGACCTGCAGCTCAACGTCGCTGGGCTGACCATCGCGCTGTTTCTGTCCGCCTTGTTTTCGTGGCTGCTGGCGCGCCGCATCATCGGACCGGTCGCGATCGCATCGCGGGCCGCGCGAAGCATCGCCGGCGGCGACCTCGACGCGACCATCCCCAAGGGCGGGACCGACGAGCTTGGCACGCTTCTGACCGCCATGGAAACGATGCGCGACAACATCCGGCGGATGGTCAATCAAGAAGTATCGCAACGCCGCTCGGCGCAGGCACGGCTTTCCGATGCGCTCGAAACGTCGCGTGAGGGCGTCGTGCTGCTCGACGCGGATGGCCAGGTGGCACTGGCCAACTCGCGCGCGAGTGAATTCATCCGTCTCTCGCCGCAGCTTCTGCAGTCGAATCCGCTCGATGCCGCCAGGCTGGCGCCTGCCGACGGTGACATCGATGGCTTTGCGAGCGAGGCGCAGCTTGCGGATGGACGCTGGCTGCGCGTCAGCCGCAGCGAGACGCAGGAGGGCGGCGTCGTCCTCGTCTACAGCGACATCTCCGCGCTGAAGCAGCAGAAGGCCGAGCTGCATGAAACCAATCTGCGGCTCGACGCGGCGCTCACGCACATGTCGCAAGGGTTGTGCCTCTACAACAGCGAGGCGCGGCTGCAGGTCGCCAACCGCCGGTTCTGCGAGATCTTCGATATATCGCCGGAGCTTGTCGTTCCCGGAATGACCATGGAAGAGGTGCTCGACCTGAGCATCGCCGCGGGCAATCACGGCGAGCGGACCGTCACCGACCTGCTAGCGGAGCGCGAGCGGTCGATGGCCCAGCACGACGGCAACTATCTGCAACATCTCAGCGATGGACGGATCATTGCGATCGCGCAACGGCCGACATCCGATGGCGGCTGGCTCGTCACCTGCGAGGACGTCACCGAACAGCAACGGGCGGAATCGCAGATCGCGTTCATGGCCCGGCACGATGCCCTGACCAAGCTGCCGAACCGGACGTTGCTGGCCGAGCGGATCGAGCTGGCGGTTGCGCAGGTCGGCCGCGGACTCGGCTTCGCGGTGTTCTGCCTCGATCTCGATAATTTCAAGCAGGTCAACGACACGCTCGGGCATCCGGTCGGCGACGAATTGCTGTGCGCGGTCGCGGACCGGCTCAACGCCTGCGTCCGTGAGGTCGACACCGTCGCGCGTTTGGGCGGCGACGAGTTCGCGGTCATCCAGTGCGGTGTTCAGGGCGGAGACGAGGCCGAACGCCTCGCGCGCCGCATCGTGGAATGCGTGGGTGCGCCGTACGAGCTGAACGGGCATCGCGTCGTCGTCGGATGCAGCGTCGGCATCTCGATGTCGCCGGGTGACGGCACCACCGGCGAGAAGCTGCTGAAGAACGCTGACGTCGCTTTGTACCGCGCCAAGATGGAAGGCCGCGGCACCTGGCGCTTCTTCGAGCCTGCGATGGACGCCAGCCTGCAGCGGCGTCGGGCCATCGAGCTCGACCTTCGCGAGGCGATGGTCAAGGACGAGTTCTCGTTGTTCTACCAGCCGCTCTACGATCTCCATCTCGACCGCATCTGCGGCTTCGAGGCGTTGCTGCGCTGGCATCACCCCAAGCGCGGGCTGGTGCCGCCGGACCAGTTCATCCCGATCGCGGAAGAGATCGGCCTGATCGGCCCGCTGGGAGAATGGGTGCTCAATCGCGCCTGCGAACAGGCGACGACCTGGCCAAGCGAGATGAAGCTCGCGGTCAACGTCTCGGCGGTCCAGTTTCGCGATGCCGACTTCACCGACGTCGTCGTCGGCGCGCTCGCGACGTCAAAATTGTCGCCGCGCCGGCTGGAGCTCGAAATCACCGAATCCGTCTTTCTCGCGAACAGCAACGAGACGCTTGCAACGCTGCACAAGCTGAAGGCGCAAGGAGTGCGCATCGCGCTGGATGATTTCGGTACCGGCTATTCCTCGCTGAGCTATCTGCGCAGCTTCCCCTTCGACAAGCTCAAGATCGACAAATCCTTCGTGCGCGATGCGACCGCGACGCATGGATCGAAATCGATCGTCCGCGCCGTCATCAGCCTCGGCAGAAGCCTCGGCATGACCACGATCGCGGAGGGCATCGAGACCGTCGAGCAGCTGGATCATATGCGGGCCGAAGGCTGCAACGAGGCGCAGGGCTTCCTGTTCAGTCACCCGGTCCCGGTGACCGAAATCGCAGCCAAGATCCTCGAGTTGAGAAACGGCTTCAAGCCGGCGTCCGTCAAGGCGATGGCCAGCTGACGGCGCGCTGAGCGTGGCCTTGCAGGCCAACATGAAAAAGGCGGCCCGCGGCCGCCTTTTCCTATTTATCGCCGTGGTCGCGCTTAGCCGCCATTGCCGCCGATCACGGCGCGCACGGTGTTGTCGGGGCCGAAATCCTCGGCGCTGTCGACATAGAGCAGCGCGGAGAGCTTCGATCGCGCGCGGTTGACGCGGCTCTTGATGGTACCGACCGCGCAGCCGCAGATTGCCGCGGCATCCTCGTAGGAGAAGCCGGATGCGCCGACCAAAATCAGTGCCTCGCGCTGGTCCTGCGGCAGCTTTTCGAGCGCGGCGCGGAATTCCTCGAACTCCAGATGCGCCGCCTGCGAAGGCTGGCTCTTCAGCGTCTTGGCATAATTGCCCTCGGCATCCTCGACCTCGCGGCGCCGCTTCCGGTAGTCGGAGCGAAACAGGTTGCGCAGGATGGTGAACAGCCACGCGGGGAGGTTCGAGCCGGGCTGGAACGAGTCGATGTTGGCGATCGCGCGCAGCAGGGTCTCCTGCACCAGATCGTCGGCGCGGTCACCATTACCGGACAGCGAGATCGCGAACGCGCGCAGGCTCGGGACCGACGCAAGGATATCGTCGCGAAGTTCATTCGTGAGAGGCATTAGTCCCCTCCATTGTTCTTGTCGGTATCGCCCCCGGCGACGGCAGCCGCCGCAGCCTCCGGCCCGTCGAGTTTGCGGATCAGCTCCGCAAAGCGGTCGGGTACGCCCTGTCGCACCACGTCATCGTACATGGCGCGAAGCTGGTGGCCGATTCTCGATTGAATCTCGGCGTTGAGACCGCCCTGCTTCTTTACTTCCTTCATGATGTGATCCACGCTTCCCCGGGAGTTAAGTCTCTGATTTCCAAGTCGTTTCCTCGAAAAAAGAGGCTGGCCGCGTTGCCTCGTCGGTCAGGAGCTAATGCAAAGTTGCGCAGAAAGTTCCGGAATGTTGGAACTATTTCGCGGAACTTTTTCGGCTTTCGCGCGTAGTCGGCCATGCAGGGGAACCGGGGTCGTCCCAGAACTGGATTCTGCCGCCCCCAGACAACGGGTTTCAGGCCGCCAGGCCTCACGAACAAGGATGGAGTGGGAATGTCCCGATCGCAGATCGTTGCCGAACACCTTCCGCTGTTGCGCCGTTACGCTCGCGCACTGACCGGAAATCAGGCGTCGGGGGACGCCTATGTCGGGGCCATGCTCGAGGCCCTGTTGCAGGATGGATCGTTGCTGGATCAGACCCACGGGCCGCGCGCCGGCCTGTTTCGGCTGTTCACCCAGATCTGGAATTCGGTGTCGGTGAACAACAACGACAATGCCGACGTGGCGACGCTGTCGCTGCCGCCGGAGCGGCGGCTGTCGAACATCACGCCGCTGCCGCGCCAGGCCTTCCTGCTGCTGTCGCTGGAGGGCTTCTCGGAAGAGGAGGTCGGCTACATTCTCGGCACCGATATCGCCGAGACGCGGAAGCTCACCGATGCCGCCGGCCGCGAGATGGCCGCCGAGATCGCCACCGACGTCCTGATCATTGAGGACGAGACCTTCATCGCCATGGACCTCGAGAGCCTGGTGAAGAATCTCGGTCACAACGTCATCGGCGTTGCCCGCACGCATTCCGACGCGGTGGCGCTTGCCAAGAACAAGAAGCCCGGCCTGATCCTCGCCGACATCCAGCTCGCCGACGGCTCGTCGGGCCTCGATGCCGTGAACGAGTTGCTGCGGACCTTCGAGGTGCCGGTGGTGTTCATCACCGCCTATCCCGAGCGCTTCCTGACCGGCGAGCGGCCGGAGCCGGCATTCCTGATCTCCAAGCCGTTCCAGCCGGCGATGGTGTCGGCGGTGGCGAGCCAGGCGCTGTTCTTCCAGCGCAACTCGCGCAACCGCACGCCGCGCGCGGCATCGGCATGATCTGAGTTTACGCAAGGGAGCAAAATCCAGACCGGCGTGCCGAAAGGTGCGCCGGCTTTTTTTTGAGCCTTCGATCCGACGTTACTTCGGCGTCACGCGGACCGGCATTGTGCTGAGTGCCCGCAGGCCCGAGCTGTCGCGGAAGGCTGTGGGGCCTGCAATCTCGAGCCGTTTGACGCTGCTGGCGAGCGCTGCGATCACGGCCTCGGCTTCCAGCCGCGCCACCATCTGCCCGACGCAGCCGTGGATGCCGACGCCGAAGCCCATGTGTCCGGAGAGCCGCCGTCTGACGTCGAATTGGTCGGCATGCTCCCAGCGCGTCTCGTCGCGGTTGGCGGAGGCGAGCAGCAGCAGCACCTTCTCGTGCTTGCCGATCCCGACGCCTGCAATCTCGGTGTCATGCGGCGTGGTGCGGAACACGAACGGCGCCGGTGAATCGAAGCGCAGCGTCTCGTCGAATGCCGCGCGCGACAACGACGGATCTTCCGCAAGCAGCGACCATTGCCCGGGATGGCGCGCAAGCGTGTACAGCGCCATGCCGATCGCGCTGATCGTGGTGTCGAGCCCGGCCGAGAGCAGCGAACGCACCAGCAATGGCGCTTCCTCCGCGCTGATCTCCCCGGCGTCGGCCGCCTCATAGACCTGCGCGCCAAAGCTGCCCGGGCGCAGCGCCTCGCGCTGGCAGCGCGCCGCTACCCAGGGCAGCACGCGGGGCGCCTGCTGCATCAAATCGCGAAAATAGTCGTTCTCGGGCCCGAAGCCGGCGAACACCATCGCGCCATAGGTCAGGAAGTTCTCGCGGCCCTCCTGGTCGATGCCGAGCGCGTCGGGAAACACGCTGACCGGAAACACCTCGGCGATGTCCCTGATGGCGTCAAACGATCCGCGCTCGACCAGCCCGTCGATCAGCCGCGTCGCCGTTGACTTGAAATCGTCGGCAAGCCGCCGCATCGCGCCGGGCGAGAGGATCCGCGCCAGCACCGCACGGGTTCGGGTGTGCAGCGGCGGATCGGCTTCCAGCACGATGCTTGGCGGCCGCCACGGCTTTTCCTTGAAGTGGTTCGCAAGTCCCGCGCCGCCGGCGTTGCTGAAATTGACATGGTCCCCGAAGATCGTCTTGACCTCGGCAAAGCGCGGCACCGCCCAGATGTCGTATCTGGTCAGGCGGATGACCGGCGCCGCGGCACGCAGCTCCGCATAGGTGCCGTAGGGATCGGCCCGCGTCGCCGCGCTGAACGGATCGAAATCGCTGCGGACCATTTCGCCGGCAAAGGGGCTCGCAAGGGGGCTCATCGGATCCTCCCGTCTTGTCATGAGTTAATTGACCATAGTCAATTAACTTGCATATTGCAAGGGCGGGGTTGCCATCGGGGCGGGTGCGCGGCATGGAGGCGCGAGGCAGATGGGGATGTCGATCGTGGAGCGAGCCAAAGGCGCACGGCGCTTTCAGCGCAGGGCGCGCCAGGAGGCCGACAAGGAGACGCTGAAGGCGCTGATCCTTAAGACCGCGCGCAAGGAGTTCGCCGCCGGCACGCTGGAGACCGTATCGATCCAGAAGATCGCCGACGCGATCGGCTATTCGAAAGGCACCGTCCTCAAATATTACCCGACCAAGCTGCTGCTGCTGCTCGCGGTGAAGCAGCAGAATCTCGAGGCGGTCGCCGAACGCCTCGAGCGGGTCCGCGCGGAGACGGCCGACAGCGATCTGCGGCTGCGGCGCGTGATGGAAACCTATCTCGATTACTGGGCCGACAATCCCGATCACTTCCGCTCACTGTTCTCGATGTCCGGTACGATCGAGGACCGCCGTTTTCCCGACGGTGTCTATTTCGGCGAGACCGAGATTGCGCGCCGCAGCTACGAATTGTTCGTGATCTCGGTGCGGGAATATCTGGCGGCACATGGCGCCGAGCCGGCGCCTGGCCTGCCGCAGCGGCTCGCAACCGCGCTGCTGGCGGCAACCCACGGCGTGATCGCGCTCACGCTCGGCACGCCGACCATGAAACTGCCCGACATGCGCGGCACCGGCCGCCTGCTCATCGCAAGCCTGATCGATGCCTGGACGGCCAGGCTTGCCGCCGCTCGGAAAAACGACGGCTGGCCGCGGATCACGATCGGCACCTTCGCCTGACGGAGCGTGCCGCGCGTCCCCGCATACGCGCCGCGCCCCTCATACGCGAAGCGATGTGGAATCCCGTGCGTTCGCCTGCTAAGCGCGGCCCATGGATACGACGCAGCGCGATCGAACGGTGGGCTTTCTCTGCCTGGTGGTGACGGCCTTCGGCTGGGCCCTGAACTGGCCGCTGATGAAGCTGTTGCTGCAGCAATGGCCGCCGCTGTTCGCCCGTGGGCTTGCCGGCACCTGCGCGGCGGTGATCCTGGCCACGCTGGCGCTGGCCCGCGGACAGTCGCTCGCCGTGCCGCGCGAGGCGATCCCGCGGCTGCTGTTTGCCTCCTTCACCAATGTCTTCGCCTGGATGGGCTTTGGCACCATCGCGATGAAATTCGTCACGGTCGGCGAGGGCGCGCTGCTCGCCTACACCATGCCGATCTGGGCGATGCTGTTTGCCTGGCCGCTGCTGCACAGCCGCCCGACATTGCGCGACCTCGCGGCGCTGGTGCTCGGCGTCGCCGGCGTTGCGCTCCTGCTCGGCGGCAATGGCTTTGCGTTCAGCGCCGACAAGCTCACCGGTATCGCGCTGGCGCTCGCCTGCGCCATCCTGTTCGCGCTCGGCAACGTGCTGAATCGCAAGCCGCTGCCGATGCCGCCGCTCGCGGTGGTGGCCTGGCAGGTCGGCATCGGCTGCCTCGTGATGCTCCTGCTCGGCATCCTCTTCGAGCATCCGAATTACGCCGCGATCACGCCGCTCGGCCTCGGCTGCTTTGCCTACATGACGCTGATGCCGATGGGCATCTGCTATCTCACCTGGTTCGAGACGCTGCGCCGCCTGCCGCCGACCTCGGCGTCAACGGGCATGCTGCTGGTGCCGGTCATCGGCGTGGTGTCGGCCGCGATCATTCTTGGTGAGCCGCTGGGCCTGCGCGAGATCGGCGCCATGGCACTGACGCTCGGCGGCGTGACGCTGGCGCTGCAGCGAGCCTGATGCGAGGCAGGGAACGGACATCGGTGCATCGCGTTCTCCCGAAAAGGGAGCTTGGCCATGCGCAAGGCGATCGCGCGGCTTGATGCGGAGCAGAGGGCGCAACTGCTTTATCTCGCAGATCTCGGCACGGCGATGTTCACGTCGGCCCTCGTGGTCTGCAGCCTGAAGGCGATTGTCGACCTGTTCGCCGCAGGCTGAACCGCGACGTCAGCGCCAACGCGCCGTCAATCCTCTTGCGCCTCTTGCGGCGCATCGCTCTGGGTATGTCCATCCGGCCCCCGGTTGAACACCCCGTAGTCGCTCGATTTCACTCCTGCCGCCCCATCGGTGCCACCTTCGGCCAGACCGAGCTTGAGCAGCTCGCGGACCGCCGCGGCGCGGGTCGGCATGCGGTGCTTGAAGCGGAAATCGTCGAGGGCTGCCAACTCCTCTGGCGACAGCATGACCTGAAGCCGTTCAGCGCGAAGCTCATTCATCGCAAAACACCCAGACTTAGCTTGTTGAGTAATTTGCTAAACTGCCAAACTCGCCTGGGGTTCCATCGGTTGAGATAAAAACGCCAATTTAGTAGAATTATCAAATGAAATCAATAACTTAGATAAAAAATAAAGGAACGATCCGGCTGCCCATCTCGTTATGTCGGTGGAGAGATGCCATGGCCAACCACGTCAAGCTTCCCCGCAAGCTGTCCGAGGAGCCGGAAGCCCCGAAACCGCGGCGCCCGAGCCACGCGAAAGTCATCGAGCAACTGGACCGCTGGGCCAACAGCCCCGGTCTTCAACCGCCAAAGGTCGATAATGCAGAGGACGATTCAAAAGCGGAAGCGATCTGAACCCCACACATTCGAGCAGCGCCTCGAGGAACATCGCGTGCGACTTGAAAGCCAGCTCGCGCAATTGCCGCGCGGAGCCGAGCGCGAGCAGATTGTCGCGCGCATCGAGCAACTGCGAACAGCCGTCGAGCTGAACGCGATGCTGTCGCAACAGGCGTGAGCGGCCGCGCCGTGCAGGTCGCTCAGCATCCGCGGCAGATTGAATTCAGCTTTGCCTTGAGGGCGGGATCGTCCCGTGGCGGAACCGGATTGCTTTCCGTCAAGGAGGGCGCCGGCATCGCTCCGAAATTGAACGGCACAGTCAGAACGGCAGTATCGTCTCTCACATCCGCGGGCAACGCAGCAAAGGGTTGAGCCCGTTCAACGATTGCCAATGCCTCTGCGTCTATCACAGGGATACCGCTGCTCTCGATAAGCCAACTCGACACGAGATGACCTGCGCGGTCGATCCTGAAGGCGACTGTAGCGGTGCCACCCTGCCCACGCGCGAGTGTCGGTGGATAACGCCGGGCCAGGCGCAGACGGATGGAGATATCCTGCTTCCATGCCGCGACTGAAGGGGTGACCTGCGGGGCTGCACTGTCCTCAGCGATTGCGGGAGCTGTGGCAGCAACGAGCAAAGCAATACAAACAACAAGCCGTCTCAACATCTAGCGAATTGGTCCACTTTCATAATCAGCAATTCATTCTATTCGCGCTTTGGTTGATTGCAAGGCGTACAACTCGTTATGCGCCGGAGATCAATCAAGCATCTGCTCCCGAAAACAGCTTGCCCGCATCCGCCGTGCACCGTAGCATCGCCACGTTGATGGGGATGGAGTCCCCCGATAACCGCCGTAAGGCTGATGACTCCTACCGGGCGCGACAGCGTCGGTAGGAGCATGCGCCACCGCCGACCCGCCGTGTCCCGCGAATGAGAAGGGACAGCGCATGACGGGTCTTCCTGGTTCACTCTCAATCGCATTGTCGCTGGTCGGGTCGATCTGGCTCGTCGGTGTCGTCGCCCTGCTGGTCGGCGCGCCAGGCGAACTGGTGGCCGCGACCTTCGTGCTTGGGTTGGTGGCGGGCTTCGTCGAATGGCGAGCCGGAAAGGTGGAGCATTGAACGTTCAGGTGTTGGCGGCGGTCGCGATCGGCGGTTCGCTGGGATCGGTCGCGCGCTATCTGGTGGCGATCGGCGCCGGGCGCCTGGTCGGCACGGAATTTCCCTGGGGCACGCTGGTGATCAATATCGTGGGTTCATTCCTGATCGGCGTCTTCGCGGAGGCGTTTGCGCTGAGCTGGAATTCCAGCCAGGCGATGCGGGTGTTTCTCACCGTCGGCATTTGCGGCGGCTTCACCACCTTCTCGACCTTCTCGCTCGATGCGATCGTGCTGATGCAGCGGGGCGAGCTATGGCCGGCCGGCGCCTACATGGCAGCCTCCGTTGCGCTTTCGATTCTCGCGCTGTTCGGCGGCCTGCTGCTGGTGCGGGCGTTCACGACTTGATGGTCAGCTAAGCGGTCGCTTTTCCGTCATCCTGAGGAGCGCGGAACGCGCGTCTCGAAGGATGCACGGCCAGGCTAGTGGCCGTACATCCTTCGAGGCTCGCCCAGCGGCGCAATTGCGCCGCAAGGCTCGCACCTCAGGATGACGGGGCGAAATTGACGAATGGATATACCAGTCTCGCTAGGCGCTAATCAGTCGCGCGGCGGCCGGTGCGTGGATTGAGCGGTGCGGTTGGCGGCCGTCGCAGCGCTTCGGGCAGGAACGGTTCGCCCCGCCGAGGCGAGGCGTCGGCACGCACATCGGCGGCCCATTGCGCACGTTCGTGCGGCGTCTGGTTGTCGTTGAAGGTTCGCTTCACATCGACGCCGTCGACGGGATCGTTGACGCCGTTCCGGCTGGCGGGATGGTCGACGCCGCTGTGGATGTCACTGGAGTTGCCCATCGCGGCCTCCGTGCTCGGCTGATCCGGATCAAGATTTGATCCTGGATCCAGGACTTCTGCACCAACGTGGCCGGCGCAAGCGCCGTTCCAAAAAAGTGAAGGGCCGGAGGTACCGTCTGCCGCCCGGAATCCTTGGCGCGTCCGGGACCAGCCGGTAGGATGGAACCCGGATGGCAGCCAGGAACCAAGGGAAGACCGGGGAATGAAGCACGTCGACGTCGCGGTGATTGCTGCCACGCTGTGGCTGCTGGCGTCGATGGTGCTGGACATTCTGACGCCGAAGTCGATCACCGCGCTGATGATCGCCTCCGCGCTTGCGCCGCCGTTTCTGATCGGGATCGGCATCCATTTCGCACGTGAATATTTCAAGGCGAGGCGGCGCAGCTACCCGCCGCCGCAGTTGGACGAACACTTCAAGAACTAGCGCGTTTTCGAGCGACGTGGGCACCGGTTCGCGTGAAGAAAACGCGTGTCAAAACTGAAATCCAGGCCCCCGTTTCGATTCAATCGGAGCGGGGCAGGGCTGCGGGACGGGCTGCACGTGCTGCATTGAACTGCCCACATGGCTTGCTAAGCTTGTGCCATGACCGAGCATCTCCCCGATACGATCAGCCGCCTCTACACCGACCCTGGCGAATATGTCGACAGCGACCATCCCGCCGTCGAGGCGTTCGCCCGCGCCGCCGTTCCGTCTGACGCCAGCGCGCGCGACAAGGCGCGCCGGCTCTACACCGCGGTGCGCGACGGCATCCGCTACAACCCCTATGTCAGCATGCGCTCGCCCGAGAGCTACCGGGCCTCCAGCGTGCTCGCCGCCGGCAACGGCTATTGCGTCGGCAAGGCGGCGCTCTATGCCGCGGCCTGCCGGGTCCACGGCATCCCGGCGCGCGTCGGCTTTGCCGATGTGCGCAACCATCTCACCACCGAGAAGCTGCGCCAGAGCATGGGCTCGGACCTGTTCACCTGGCACGGCTTCACCGACGTGTTCGTCGATGGCGCCTGGCGCAAGGCGACCCCGACTTTCAACGACACGCTGTGCGCCAAGCTCGGCGTCAAGCCGCTCGATTTCGACGGCCACGCCGACGCGCTGCTGCATCCCTTCGACGGCGAAGGGCGCGCCTACATGCAGTATGTCAACGACCACGGCAGCTATCACGACGTCCCCGCCAAATTCCTGATGCGCGAGATGGCGCGCGAATACGCCAACATGCAGGGCGAGGATCTCGCCGGCCGCGACATGGAGCGCGAGGCGGCCGAGCAGTAGCGGACGTGTGAGCCGATCGCGCGCCGGCAGGGGGCGGTGTCATGGATGCGGAACCGCCGAAAGCGCAGGTCAGCCGCCCCGCCAAAGGCTGGGAGGACGCGGTCGCGCTGACCGGCTTCATCCTGGTCGCGGTCGGGCAGGCCTCCAACCAGGTTCTGGCGCGCGGGCTTGCCGGCTCGGTGCCGCCGTTCTCGCTGGCCTTCTTTCGCTGGAGCATCATCGCCATCGGCCTCGCGCCGTTTGCGATCGCAGCGATCCGCGACGGAAAGATCCCGCTGGCGCAGAACCTCTGGCCGATCTTCGCCGCCGGCTTCCTCGGCATGTTCCTGTGCGGCGGCCCGGTCTACATCGCCGGCATCACGACCACGGCGATCCACATCGCGCTGATCTTCGCGCTGTCGCCGATCATGGTGCTGCTGATCTCGGCGGCGCTCGGCATCGAGCATATCGGTCCGCTGCAATGGCTCGGCACGGCGCTGGCGCTCGGCGGCGCGCTCCTGATCGTCTCGGGCGGTCATCTGGAAACGCTGACGCAATCGAGCGCGGCCTGGGGCGATCTCCTGGTGGTATGCGCGATGCTCGGCTGGTCCGGCTACACGCTGCTGCAGTCGCGCGTCGCGCCGCGCGCTTCGCTGCTGGCGCGGGTCAGCCTGTTCTCGGCGGCCGGCGCGCTGTGCTCGCTGCCGCCGGCGCTCCGGGAGATGTGGGCCATGCCGGCGGAGGTGTTCAACACCCGGGCGTTCGAGGCCTATGTCTTCGCCGGCCTCGTGCCCGGCCTGATGGCCTATGCCGGCTTCGCCCGGCTCGGCGCGAGATTCGGCTCGGTGCGGAGCTCGCTGGTGCTCTACGTCGCACCGATCGCGAGCGCGCTGCTGTCCTGGATCATCCTTGGCGAGCCGCCGAAGCTGATCCATCTGGTTGGCGGCCTTTTGATCCTCGGCGGCGTCTGGGCGAGCCTGCGCAAATAGATCCAGTTCCTTGCCAAGGTGCAACCTTTTCCGGCCTCGTGCGTTGAATCCAGCGTTGATTCAAGAGCTTAGTCGGAGGTCGCATGAATCTTACTCCCCAGCAGCGCAAGGACCGTGATGCGCAGCGTCAGCAAGACGCATCGCAGGCGATGAAGGAGCATCGCGCCAGCGAGAAGGCGTTCTACGACAACTTCCAGCGCCTCAAGGCCGAGCGGCAGGCGCGCGAAGCCGCGGAGTCACGGAAGACGAAATCCGCTTCGAAATAAGCGCTTGGAGTCACACCCACCAATCCGGATGGCCCGGATCTGATCGACCGAGAAGGAGCGGAAGCGAGGGGGCGAGCACGGCGCAAACAAGCTCGCCCCGAAGACGAGAAATCTCCAGGCTTATGGAGGACGTCAGATGTACTTTGCCGATCAGAAAACGGTCACCTGCAAATGCGGTGAGCCCTTGAGCGAATTGATGCTCGTCGACGACCAGACAACCGGAATCAAGTTTCACGTCGGTCGTTGCCCGTCATGCCGTGAAGTGACGGTTGTTCGATCCCAGGACATGCCATCGAACGACAATGCCTGACGCGGGACGGTCCTCTCGCGAGTGGCAGGACCGGCTTTGGTTTCAGATTTTTCGATTGCGACCGGTGAGCGACAGGCCGGCTGACGCATCGTTCGCGGCACACCAGAAAAAGAGCAGGGCGCGACCGGCATCACCACGGTCGCGCCCTACGTCGCCGGTCAATGGGGCAGGGGGAATAACCGGCTCTTCCAAAGACTCGCAGACCCCCTGAGTCGTTCCGCACAAGCGAAAATATTTTCGTACACGGTTAAGTGATGGCCGGACGCGAGAACCCCGCGGGTTTCGTTCGCGTTGTGTCCGGGATCGCCAAGGGATCGTCGAGCGAATTTCCATGGGGCGAGGGACATCACCATGTCAAAGATTCAGATGGGAATTTTCGCTGCGCTGGCGGCTGGGCTGACGCTTGGCGCCGTCCAGCTGGCATCTGGCCACGATCTCATCGGCCGCCAGCAGGTCACCACCGCACTGGCGCCGGAGAGCGCCGTCAATCGCGCCGCCAAGACCGACCGTGCCACGGTTCCAATCACCGGCCTGCCGAGCCGGACCGTTGCGCTGAAGGTCGAGCGGCTTCCCGATACGTCGGTGCTGGTCCGCGTCCCCGTGGCCAAGGAAGAGGCGCGCCATCGCCCCGCAGTGCCGGCTCGGGCACGGCCCGGCGACACCCGCAAGGTGGCCTGCGAGCCCGTGGTCAGCGTGCTGACCGAAGTGGCCAAGCTGCTGCAGCCCGGCCGCTGCGTGACCTGAGTAGGTGTCATCGCCCGGCTTGTTTGTCCGGGCGATCCAGTATTCCAGAGACAGCCGTTATTGAGCCGATAGGGCGCGGCGTGCCGGATCGCCGTCGCGGGCGATGACGGCGGAGCTTGGTAGCTGGCCCGGTAGCCTACTTCTCCTCCTCGTCCGCCTCGCCGCTGCTGGCGGCGCTGCGGCTTGCCATCAGCCCGAGTGCGAGGCCGCCGATCGCCAGGATCGGGATCAGCCGCTTCACACCGATGGCCCGCACGATCTGCAGGCCGGTGGCGACCACCACCGGATCGGCGAACACATTGGCCGCGGCGGCCTTTGCCGCCTTCTCGGCGCGGCGGCGCATCTCGCGCTTGCGCATGATGTAGACGCTGGCGGCGATCAGCGTGACGACAAGGAACAGCGCGGCGCCGGCGAGGCACGCTTCCACCGGCCCGTAATGCTGCAGCACGTAGACGAAGGCGGCGGCGCACAGAAAGCCGATGGTGATGAACAGCGCGATCGCGGCGGCCGCGGCCAGCGACGTCAGCCGCAGCGCGTTGCCGGTGGAATCCTTGACGTCATTGATCAGCCGCTGAAGCATCGACCAGCCCTGCCCTGAATCTTGCCCTGAATCTTGCCTTGAGCCTTGCCCTGAAGAGCGCGTCGACAAACGCGGCGGCGGCGCGCCAGCGCCGCATCGCATCCAGAGGGGTGGTTTCCGCGTGATCGCCACCATGGGGCTCATCCCCCGGAGACCGCAGATTGCCTAGCGACGCCAGGTGACGCCGATCAGGAAGCCGAGACCGAGCGCAAGGCCGACCGTCGCCAGCGGCCGCTGCGTGATCATATCTTCCAGCGATTCCTCGATCGAGGATGCGGCATCCTGCGCCGCGCCCATCATCGCGCTGCCGCGCTCCGACATGTCGTCGAGTGTATCTTCCGCACTGGCGCGCGCATCCTTGTAGCGGCGGCGGGCCTGCTTGCCCGCGTTGTTGGCAAACGAGTTCAGCGCGTCGGTGATCTGTTCGGTGAGGGCGGCGATATCGTTCTTCACGGCGGTGACATCCTTTTCAAGGCGTTCGTAGGTCGCTTTGTCCGTCATGTTCTTGATCCCAAATGCGCTGTCCGTGCTCGACATCGAAAAGCTCCCGGAGAACTTGCGTGCTGGAACAAAAACGCGCCGCGCGGTGCATGGTTCCAGCCGTGAAACCGGGCTTTCAAACGGTGCCGGCTTCGCTCGAGAACGCCTTGCTACTCCTCCGGCAGCTGCGGCGAATTGACCGGCATCAAATGCTCCTTGACGATCAGTGCCACGATCAGGAGCGGCGACGACAGGAAGGCGCCCATCGGGCCCCATAGCCAGGTCCAGAACGCCAGCGCCAGGAAGACTGCCAGCGCGTTCAGCGACAGCCTGCGGCCGACGATCGTCGGCGTGACGAAATGTCCTTCCATGAAGGTCACAACCGCAAAACATGCCGGCGCGATCAGCCCGGCGCCGATGGTCGGCGAGGCGATGATGCCGACCGCGACCAGCACGACGAACATCGCGATCGGCCCGATGATCGGAACGAAGTTCAGCGTCGCGGCGAGCGCTCCGAGCCCGGCCGGGTTTGGCATGCCCGTTGCCGCGCAGATCGCGCCGGTGACGATGCCCACGCCGACATTGATCATGGTCACCATCAGAAGATAATTGCCGAGATGGGTCTCGACCTCGTTGAGGATGCGCAGCGTACGCAGCCGCGCCGTGCGTTCGCTGAATGCCATCACCAGTGCGCGGCGCAGATCCTTCCAGCTTGCGATGAACAGGATCAGCGTCGCGATGAACAGCAGGAATTCGGCGAAGGTTGGCGACAGGAATTCCAGCGTCGGCTGCACCCATTCGAATTTCGGCAGTTGGAGCGTAGCCAGCGTATCGGAGCCGCCGACCATGGTCTGCAATTCCTGCCACAGCGCGAGCGGCCGGTCGAACACGTGCAGCTTCTCCTTCAGGATCGCGCCGAGCTCGGGCAGCCGCGAGCTCCACTCCATCACCGGCGAGGCGATCAGCCCCACCATGAAGCTGACGGCGGCGCCGACCGCGATCACGATGACGACCGCGCCGAGCGCGCGCGGAATCCGATAGCGTTCGAGCAAGCTCGCCGCCGGCGACAGCATGGTGCCGACGATGAAGGCCATGGTGATCGGGAGGAAGAAGGCGCGTGCGAAATAGAGCACCGCGACAATGACGATAACCAGCAGGGCCATCAATGCGAAAGCGACGGCCTCGGCGCGGCTGACAACCGGCGGCAGTTCGATCTTGCTGTCGGGGACTGGCGTGCCTTCGGGCGCTTTGCCAAGCAGGTCTTCACTTGGAAAGGCGCGCACCGAACTCCTCCGGCGTGAGGACGAACAAACCCGTCGCGTGGTCGCCCCGCGCGTCGAATGGCGCGATGACAACGGGCCGCTCCCCGGAAAGTTCCGTCGCGCGTTCGTGAGACGTGACGGGTTGACAATCGCGGCTTCGCGACGATTCGCGGCGGAACCGACTCGCGACCATGCGCGTTGGCCCGGCATCGCATCACCACGATGCGCATCCCGTCCAGGGGCAGCACATGACACAGCAGTCTGTTTCCAGCCGCCGGCTTGCGTCGCGCGCCGCGCGCACCCTTGCCCTCGCCAGCGTCCTGTTTGCGACGCCGTTTGTCGTCACCACGTCGGCCAGCGCCCAGGTCCGTTCTTCCGCGCTCGGCTATGCGTCGACGCAGCCGGGCGCATTTCCCGCCGACGAGGTGATGAACGACCCCTCGAGTGGGGCCGGCGAGGACGGCGCGCTGCCGGAGCGGCTGCGCCGGACCACCGTCGCGCTCAACACGACCGAGGCGCCCGGCACCATCATCATCGATACCGGCAACACCGCGCTCTATTACGTGCTCGGCGGCGGCCGGGCGATCCGCTACGGCGTCGGCGTCGGCCGCGAGGGGTTCACCTGGGCCGGCACACAGACCATCAGCCGCAAGGCCGAATGGCCGGACTGGCATCCGCCGGCCGAGATGATCAGGCGCCAGCCTTATCTGCCGCGCTTCATGGCCGGCGGCCCGGGCAACCCGCTCGGTGCGCGCGCGATGTATCTCGGCTCCAGCGAATATCGCATCCACGGCACCAACGATCCCTCGACGATCGGCAAGTTCGTCTCGTCCGGTTGCATCCGCCTGACCAATGAAGACGTTTCCGACCTGTTCAGCCGGGTCGACGTCGGCACCAGGGTCGTGGTGCTGCCGAAGAACGCGCCGCACCTCGCCGCGCGCGAGATCGGCCCGACCACGACGCAGATCTCGGTCCGCCCGGCACAACCGCGGCCTGCGGTGACGACGCTGCCGTCCGGCCGTCAAGCAATGAACATCCCGCCGGCTTCCTCGTTGTACTGACGATCGATGTTGTACTGAGGGCCGGTGATGGTGACGCGATACTCCAGGCGGTGGGCGTTCGGGACCGCGGCAGTGCTTGGCCTGTCCCTTGCGCCTGCGGCGCAAGCCCAGGATTTCTTCTCGCAACTGTTCGGCGGCTTGATGCAGGGCCGCCCGCCGATGATCCGGATGCCGTTCGACGATGGCCCGCCTGTGATGCCGCGGGTCGAGCGCCGTCCGCGCTATGACGTCGGCCAGGCCTATTGCGTGCGGACCTGCGACGGCCGCTATTTCCCGCTTGCTGCGACCGGCAACCAGAGCAAGGCGGAAAGCTGCAACAGCTTCTGTCCGGCGAGCGCGACCGAAGTGGTCTATGGCGGCAATATCGACAACGCCGCGACGGAAGACGGCAAGCCGTATTCCGAGCTGCCGAACGCGTTCCGCTATCGCGACGAGCTGGTCTCGGGCTGCACCTGCAACGGCAAGGACTCTGTCGGCCTCGCCGCGGTGAAAATCGAGGACGATCCGACCTTGCGCAAGGGCGACATTGTCGCCGGCAAGGACGGGCTGATGTCGGTGAGCCGTCCGGACCGGCGCGGGGCGCAGCTCAACTTCACGCCGGCGCCGGATCGCATCCGCGCCAAATATGGCCGGCCGGCGGTGGTGGCGCGCGAGTAGCGTCGATCACATGCGGGCGGCCGCCTTCGGTTCCTGGCGCGGAACCGGCCTGCCTCCCGCACGTTAGCAAAGGGCGAACAGCACATTCACCGATGCCATCAGGGGGCTCCGCATGCTCGTCGGCGTACTCGTCACCTTCCTTGTCGTTATTCTTGTTCTTTATCTCATCAACATGCTGCCGCTCGACGGCCGCGCCAAGCAGATCGCGCGCGCCGTCGTCATCATCATCGGCATCGTCTCGCTGCTGAAGTATTTGGCGGTGTTCTAGGTTCGTCATTGCGAGGAGCGAAGCGTAACCATCCTCATCGTCGTCCCTGCCTGGTGCGCAATTGCGCACTAGGCAGGGACGACAATGACGGTGGTCGTGATTCAAGTTGTCAAACAGCTTCTCGGTGTCGTCACCCGCGCATGCATGAGCGGGTGATGACACGGCGAGGGCGTCTGCACGATTTCGGGATAATGGAAATGTAGAGCTGATTTGCCCGACGAGTCAAGTTGCCGCCGCCGGCACCTTTGCATGGGGTTGTTTTCGATATTTTGGCAGTGCGCCCTTGCGACGGCGGGCGATCGCATCCGGCTATTCCGGCTTCACTCGCGGCGCCCACAAAAAAGCCCCGGCTGATCGCCGGGGCTTTTGCTTGTCGTCGGGCTATTGGATCAGCCCGCGGCCTTGGCCTCGCGGCGGCGCGCGGTGAGGATGTATTCGGTATAGCCGTTCGGCTGCGTACGTCCTTCGAACACGAGGTCGCAAGCCGCCTTGAAGGCCACGCCATCGAACGCCGGCGCCATTGGCTTGTAGAGCGCATCGCCGGCATTCTGCTTGTCGACGACGACAGCCATGCGCTTCAGCGACTCCATCACCTGGTCCCTGGTGATGACGCCCTGATGCAGCCAGTTCGCGAGGTGCTGGCTCGAGATGCGCAGCGTGGCGCGGTCCTCCATCAGGCCGACATCGTGGATGTCGGGCACCTTGGAGCAGCCGACGCCCTGATCGATCCAGCGCACGACGTAGCCGAGGATGCCCTGGCAGTTGTTGTCGATCTCCTGCTTCACATCGTCGGGCGCCCAGTTCGACTGCGACACCGGAATGGTGAGGATGTCGGAGAGCTTTGCACGCGGCCCACCCTTGGCGAGTTCCTGCTGCCGGGCGATCACGTTGACCTGGTGATAGTGCAGCGCGTGCAGCGTGGCCGCGGTCGGCGACGGCACCCAGGCGGTGGTGGCGCCGGCCTGCGGATGGCCGATCTTCTGCGCCAGCATGTCGGCCATCTTGTCGGGCGCAGCCCACATGCCCTTGCCGATCTGGGCATGGCCGGGCAGGCCGTCGATCAGGCCGTTGTCGACGTTCCAGTCCTCATAGGCCTTGATCCACGGCTGCGCCTTCATGTCGTTCTTGCGGATCATCGGACCCGCTTCCATCGAGGTGTGGATCTCGTCGCCGGTACGGTCGAGGAAGCCGGTGTTGATGAACATGATGCGCTTGGAGGCGCGCTGGATGCAGGCCTTGAGGTTGACCGTGGTGCGGCGCTCCTCGTCCATGATGCCGACCTTCAGCGTGTTCTCCGGCAGGCCCAGCATCTTCTCGACCTCGGCGAACAGGTCGCAGGTCAGCGTCACCTCGTCGGGGCCGTGCATCTTCGGCTTGACGATATAGGCCGAGCCGGTGCGGCTGTTCCTGACCTTGGAATTGCCCTTGAGGTCGTGGATCGCGAGCAGGCCGGCGACCGCGGCATCCAGGATGCCTTCCGGGATTTCCTCACCCTTGGCGTCGAGCACGGCGTCGGTGAACATGTGGTGGCCGACATTGCGCATCAACAGCAGGCTGCGGCCGTGCAGCTTCAGCTCGCTGCCGTCGGGCTTCTTGTAGACGCGGTCGGCATTGAGCGAGCGGGTCAGCGTCTTGCCGCCCTTCTCGAAATCGGCCGACAGCGTGCCGTTCATCAGGCCGAGCGTGTTGCGATAGACCAGCACCTTGTCCTCGGCGTCAACGGCGGCGACCGAGTCCTCCATGTCGAGAATGGTGGAGACCGCCGATTCCAGGATCATGTCGGCGACGCCGGCCGGGTCATCCTTGCCGATCACGTTGTTGCGGTCGATCTTGACCTCGACATGCATGCCGTTGTTGACGAGCAGGATCGCGGAAGGCTGGGCGGCGTCGCCCTGATAGCCGGCGAACTGGGCGGCATTCTTCAGCGCGGTCGAGTTGCCGCTCTTCAGCTTGACCGAGAGGTGGCCCGCGATCACGGCGTAGGAGGTGACGTCGGTGTGGCTTCCGGTCGCGAGCGGTACGGCGGCATCGAGGAAGGCCTTCGCCTTCGCGATCACCTTGTCGCCGCGAGCCTTGTTGTAGCCACGGCCAGCTTCGCTCGGATCGTGCGGGATCGCGTCGGTGCCGTAGAACGCGTCGTACAGCGAACCCCAGCGCGCGTTGGCGGCGTTCAGCGCGTAGCGGGCGTTGGTGAGAGGCACCACCAGCTGCGGGCCGCAGATCTTGCCGATTTCCTCGTCGACATTTGATGTCTCGACCTTGTGGGTCGCGGGCTCGGGCAGCAGGTAGCCGATGTCCTTGAGGAACGCGGTGTAGGCGTTGATGTCAAACGCCTTGCCCTTGTTGGCGCGATGCCAGTCGTCGATCTTGGCCTGCAGCGTGTCGCGGACCGCGAGCAACTCGCGGTTCTTCGGTCCGAGCTTCTGGATGATGGCGGCAAGTCCGGCCCAGAACGCATCCGGGGCGATCCCGGTTTTCGGCGTCGCCTCCTTGGCGATGAAATCGAACAGGACAGGGGCGATCTTCAATCCATGGGCATCGACACGAGTCATGATGGGCTTTCTCAAAGAAATGGGGCGTTTAGGGGCTGTTTTCAGAAGAAATCAGCAAAAAACGCGCCAATGGGCCGCGTTCACGGCCCTTTTAGCCCTAAAGTCCCGGTTCTGAGAAGGCCCCCTTTCCGGCCCCACGCGCACCGTCACGCGGGCGGTCACCCTGAATTCTCCAAACGCCGGGGTTCGCTCCCGGAAAGACCCGTCAGGGCGCCCCGGTGCGTACCTTGCTGGCGATCAGCAATGCAGCGAGCACCAGGGGAATTGCGCCCGCTACGAACACAGCGGCTGCGCCCATCAGATCAAGCACCAGCCCGCCGCCGGCCGCGCCCATGGTGATGCCGAGGAAGATCGAGGCCACGGTCAGTCCGGTCCCGCTCTCGGTCTCGTCGGGCACCATGCGGGTGATCCAGGTCGTGGTCGCGACCGGTACGCCACTAAAGGCAAATCCCCAGAGTGCGACCAGCACCAGAGCTGGAATGACGTCCTTGCCAAAGACCGAGAGCAACAGACCGATCACGCTGATCGCCAGCGGCATCGCGATCAGCGTGAGCTTGAGTTTGCGCTCGGCCATCAGCCCGCTCGCGAACGAGCCGAGGTAGTTGGCGACGCCGAAGACAAGCAAGGTCGCCGCAACTCCGGCGGCGCCCAGCCCGGTCACGCTTTCAAGGAATGGACGGATATAGCCGAAATAGCCGAAGTGTCCGGTGAAGACCAACGTTGCCGCCAAGATGCCGGCGCCGATCCCCGGCCGTGTCAGGATGTCGATCAGGGTGTCGAGCCCGGCTTCTCCTCTTGGGGCCAAACGCGGCAGAGCGAGTGCCTGGATGACGAATACCGCTGCGCCCAATGCCGTCGCGAGCAGGAACACGGAGCGCCAGCTCGCCACCTCGCCGAGATAGCTGCCGAGCGGAACGGCAATGATCATCGCGGCGGGAATGCCGCTCATCACGATCGACAAGGCCCGGGCAACCAGCGACGGCGGTACCAGCCTGATCGTCGTCGCTGCCGCCATCGCCCAAAACCCGCCGATGGCAAGGCCGAGCACGATCCGCGCCGCCAGCAGGAACGTGATGCTCGGCGCCAGCGCCACCAGCAGATTGGAGATCACCAGGAGAATCGAAAAGCTGAGCAGCACCGGCTTTCGATTGAACCTGCGCGTCAGTGTCGGCGCAACAGACCGGACGGCAGGAACTCGGCCGTCAGAAGTGCGGTGACGCCCAGCATCATGGCCGCGACGGCGCCCCAGGCGGGCCTTTCCGGTGAGGCCGGCTTGTCACCAACCTTGAGTGCGGCGTCGCCCGGCATCAGCGCAACGGCATCGGCGTGCGCCAGAGCGGGGTCCACTTCTTGATCCATTGGCCGAACCTTCCATCTATGTTGCACCGCCGCAGACATAGGCTGGAGGTTTTGGACGATCTATGCCATAAACGCTCCAATGTTTGATCATTCGTCCAGATCGTCCACCGCCGATACGACCGACGCCGCCGTCGATCTGGTGAGCGAGTTGCTGCTCGGCATGCGGCTTGAGGGCGTTCACTACCGTCGGGTCGAGACGCGGGCGCCCTTCGGGTTTCGGTTCGAAACGCCGTACGGACGCGCGCAATTCCACTTCGTTGCACATGGCACGGCACTTCTGCGCTACGCCGATGCGACGCTGCTTCCCCTTGGATGCGGTGACGCGATTTTCCTGCCGCGCGGCGGCGCGCATGATCTTGTCTCGGCCCCGGATGAGCCGAGTTGCGACGTCGAGCGTTTCGAGACCGAGACGCTGTGCGGCAATGTCGATGTGACATCGGCCTGCCCTGAAGGATGCCCGCAGGACGAGTCCGTCCTGGTCTTCAGCGCCTGCATGAATTTCGATCTTGGCGGCATGCGCCCGCTGATCGCGCTGATGCCGGAGGTGATGCGGGCCGACACGTTGCTTGCGCGCCAGCCGGAAATCGAACCGATGCTGAAGGCCATGGAGCGGGAGACCTGCACGCCGCGGGCCGGCTCCGTCGGCGTGATGGCGCGGCTCGCCGATGTGCTCGCCGCGTCGATCGTGCGTGGCTGGGTCGAATGCGGCGGCGACAACGCCATGGGCTGGTTCGAGGCCTTGCGTGATCCGCGTCTCGGCCGCGCGATCGGCGCGCTGCATCGCGCGCCCGGCCGCAACTGGACTGTTGCTGAATTGGCGGCGGAGGCGGGTTGCTCGCGTTCGCTGTTCGCCGAGCGCTTCCAGGCCATGACCGGGCAATCGCCGCTGCGCTATCTTGTCGAGCTGCGCATGCGTCTCGCGACACAGTGGATCAAGCATGAACGCCAGCCGATCGATGTGATCGCGCAGCGGCTTGGCTATGCGTCACAGGCGGCGTTCAGCCGCGCGTTCAAGCGTGTCACCGGGCAATCGCCGGGGATGGTACGGCACGGGGCCGAAAGCCGCGCGGCGGAATAGGCCTCAACACCGCCGTTATGCCCCGCTTCAAGCGCGGCATCCGGTACGCCGCGGCCTATCGGCTCAATAATTGCTGTCTCTGGAATACTGGATCGCCCGGACAAGCCGCGCGATGACAGCAAGAGAAGCTAAATATTCGCCGCCAGGTCGGTCAGTTCGTCGAACAGGATGCCGGTCGTGGCCAGCATCCGCTCGATCTCGTCGGTGGCATCGCTGACCGAACGGTTCGAGGTGTCGATGGTCAGTTCGTTGCCGGTCGGCGGCTGGTAGTCATTGGTGATGCCGGTGAAAGACGGCAATCCGCCGGAGCGGGCCTTGGCGTAATGGCCCTTGGGGTCGCGGGTCTCGCAGACTTCGGCCGGCGTCGCGACATAGATTTCGCGGAACGCACTGTCGGCGATGCGGCGAGCTGCCGCACGGTCGGAGGTCGATGGCGACACCGCGGCGACGATGGCGATATGGCCGTTGCGCGCCAGGTGGGTCGCGACTTCGGCGAGGCGGCGGATGTTTTCGGCGCGGTCTTGCGGCGAGAAGCCAAGATCGCCGTTCAGCCCGGCACGCAGCGTGTCGCCATCGAGCAGGATCGGCGAGCCGCCATTGCCGAACAGGCGCCGTTCCAGCGCCCGCGCCAGGGTCGACTTGCCCGAGCCGGGCAGGCCGGTCAGCCAGATCACTGCGCCGTTGTGGTGGTAGCGCGCCGAGCGCTCGTCCGGCCGCAGCGCGGACTCCACCGGCACGATATCGACCGGCACCGCCGGCCGGCCGGCGTCGACCGACAGCACGAGACCGCCGCCGGCGATACGGCCGTTGACCTCGATCACGAGGCGGCCGGTGCGCGGAT
Source organism: Bradyrhizobium sp. BRP56 (assembly GCF_020194035.1). Taxonomy (NCBI): domain Bacteria; kingdom Pseudomonadati; phylum Pseudomonadota; class Alphaproteobacteria; order Hyphomicrobiales; family Nitrobacteraceae; genus Bradyrhizobium; species Bradyrhizobium sp. BRP56. Next base: position 28,594 of record NZ_JADYVV010000024.1, on the reverse strand, counting down.
TGTCGGTGTAGGGATCGGTTGCAACCGGCTGCGCCAGCGAGATGTCGATCTCGCCGACATGGTTGCGCGCGATCGCGGTGTTCTCTTCGTTGGACAGCGCGCCGGGATCGACCGCCTTCTCGATCGCGACCACGGTGGCGCGGCTTTCCTTGGTGCCGAGCCGGATCAGGATCTGCTCGCCCTTGGTCAGCGGCTTGTCGTGCAGCCAGAAGATCCGGGCGCGGATGCGGCGGGTGTCGCGCGGGCTCTGCCCGGAATGTCCGATGATGTCGCCGCGCTCGAGGAACAGCTCGCGGTCGAGCGTGATGCCGACCGAGCGCCCAGCGCCCTGCGGGGCGTTCACCGGCGTCACCGGCCAGCTCTCGACGGTCTTGATCCGCGCGATCTTGCCGGTCGGCATGATCACGATCTCGTCGCCGGCCTTCAGGCTGCCGGACTCGATGCGGCCCGCCACGATGCGGCGGTCGTCGAACTTGTAGATCGCCTGCACCGGCAACCGCAGCGGCAGCTCGGCCAGCGGGCGTGCCGGCTCGAGCGCATCGAGCGCCTCGACCACGGTCGGTCCCTTGTACCAGTCGATCCGCGCCGTGCGCTCGGCAACACCATCGCCGTCGCGCGCCGAGATCGGGATCACCGCCGTGGGCGTCACGCCGAGGCCGATCAGATGCGCGGAAATCTCGTCGCTGATCTCCTTGAAGCGGTCGGCGCTGAACTCGACGCGGTCCATCTTGTTGACCACGACCGCGACCTGCTTCACGCCGAGCAGATGCAGGAGATAGCCGTGCCGCCTGGTCTGGTCGCGCACGCCTTCCAGCGCATCGATGATCAGCACGGCACCGTCGGCCTGCGAGGCGCCGGTGATCATGTTGCGCAAGAACTCTGCGTGGCCGGGCGCGTCGATCAGCACGACGTCGCGCGAGCGGGTGCGGAAGCGGATCTGGGTGGTGTCGATGGTGATGCCCTGGTCGCGCTCGGTCTGCAGCGCATCGAGCAGGAACGACCACTCGAACGGCATGCCGCGCCGCGCGCTCACCGCCTTCAGCATTTCCAGCTTGCCGTCGGGCAGGCTGCCGGTCTCGTGCAGCAGGCGCCCGACCAGCGTCGACTTGCCGTGATCGACGTGGCCGACGATGACGATGCGCACCTGCGGCCGCGTCGTGCCGTTGGGCGTTGCCGAGATCGAGGCGGTAGGAAGGATCATGTTCATCGGAACGCTCGCACGAAGCTTGGTGTTGCTTGAAGTGTTGATCAGAGATAGCCGGCGACGCGCAGCCGCTCGAACGCATCCTCGGTCTCGTGGTCAAGCGCGCGGCCGGCGCGCTCCGGGATCTTGGTGCCGTCGAGCTCGGTGAGGATCTCGTCGATGTTGGACGCAGTGGAGGCGACCGGGAAGGTGATGTCGGAATCGCCCAGCGAGCGGTAGCGCTTGCCGTCCTTGGCGAGATAGAGCGGGATGATCGGAATGCCTTCGCGCTTGGTGTAGGCCCAGATGTCGGCCTCGGTCCAATGCAGGATCGGATGGATGCGCAAGTGCGCGCCTTGGGGCGGCGAGGCGTTGAACTGGTCCCAGAACTCCGGCGGCTGGTCGCGGACGTCCCATTCGCCCTCGAGGCCGCGCGGCGAGAACACGCGCTCCTTGGCGCGGGTTGCCTCCTCGTCGCGGCGGATGCCGGCGATCAATCCGTCAAAGCCGAACTTGTTGAGCGCGAGCTTCAGGCCCTCGGTCTTGCGCGCGGCGGAACGTGCGGCCGGCGGCAGGGTCGGGTCGACGCTGTCGATCGGCGGGCAGGGCTCGACGCGCAGGTCGAGATCCCATTCCCTTCCGAAGCGGTCGCGGAACGCGTACATCTCCGGAAATTTCTTGCCGGTATCGACATGCAGCGCTGGGAACGGGACGCGGCCGAAGAATGCCTTGCGCGCCAGCCAGATCATCACGTTGGAATCCTTGCCGAGCGACCACAGCAGCGCGAGCTTTTTTAGCCGGGCGAACGCTTCGCGCAGAATGTAGATGCTCTGCGCCTCCAGCTCGTCGAGATGATCCATCGACGGAGGCGCCTGATTGGCGGGAATCCCCGGCACGGAAGATGCATTGCTAAGCGCTGCGGACCGCGTCCTGGCGGCGACGGATTCGTTGTCGAGAAGATGCATCTCTTGGCCTTGGCCTGTGGAGTTGAAAATTCTAAAGTTGCGCTGCAATAGAGAAGAAATAATTTTCTCTTTGCTGGCCTTGATCGAGAGATAAATAGAAAATAATTTCAGTCAACCCCCAAGTTGGGGAAGCGAGTGTCTGATGCGATATCTGCCGGTGTTTCTGGATCTGCAAAGCGGCAAGGTGCTGCTCGTTGGAGCGGGCGACCTCGCGCGCGCCAAGTTGCGGCTGCTCGCAGCCGCCGGCGCCGCGGTGCGCTGGTACGCGACCGACGGTGATCATGACATTGCCGGTCTTGCGGCGGAGGACGCCGCGCGGATCGAGCGCGCCGAAGGCGATCCGCTCACCGCCGATCTTTCCGATGTCATCGCCGTCCTCTGTGCCGGCGCAGGCGAGATCGGTGTTGCGATGTCGGTGCGCGCCAAAGCGATCGGCCTGCCGGTCAACGTGATGGACGACCTCGTGCACTCCACCTTCATCATGCCGGCGATCGTCGATCGCGGCGATGTCGTGGTCGCGGTCGGCACCGGCGGCACGTCGCCGGTGGTGGCGCGCCGCATCCGCGAGAAGATCGAGGCGGTGCTGCCGGCGCGGATCGGCGATCTCGCCGGCTTCATCGGCGGCGTCCGCAAATCGATCCACGCCCGCATCGAGGAGTTTCCGCTGCGTCGCCGCTTCTGGGAGCGCATTGTCGACGGCCCGATCGGCGCGCTGGTGCTGGCCGGCCGCAAGGACGAGGCCGAGCAGGCGCTGAACGCGATCACCGATCCCGCCGCATTCGCCGGCGCCAGCGCGGAAGGCAAAGCCATCGGTCACGTGACGCTGGTCGGCGCCGGTCCCGGCGATCCGGATCTGCTCACGGTGAAAGCGTTGCGCGCGCTGCAGGATGCCGACGTCGTGTTCTATGACGAATTGGTGTCGTCCGAAATTCTTGACCGCATCCGGCGCGATGCGACGCGGATCCCGGTCGGCCGCCGTGTCGGCAAGCCCGGCATCGGCCAGGACGCCATCAATGCATTGATGATCGAGGCCGCGCAGTCCGGCCAGCGCGCAGTGCGTCTGAAGGGCGGCGATCCCTTTATCTTCGGCCGCGGCGGCGAGGAAATCGAGGCGCTGCGTGACGCCGGCGTCGCTTACTCCATCATTCCGGGCGTCTCTGCCGGTCTGGGCGCGGCCGCGCAATTCGAAGTGCCGCTGACCTTCAGGCACGAGGCGCTGCGCATCACCTTCCTCACCGCTCACAAGGCGCGCGATGCCGAGGTCGTCGACTGGTCGGTGCTGACGGACAAGAAGATGACCGTCGTCGTCTATATGGGCATGACCGCGGCGCCTTCGATCCGCGAAGGCATGCTTGCCGCGGGCCGCTCGCCGGAGACGCCGGTCGGCGTGTTCGCGCGCGTGACCCGGCCGGATGCCAAGGCCGCGGTCGGCACGCTGGCGCGGCTGCCCGAACTCGTCAAACAGGTCGATGGCGGTCCCGCAATTCTCATCATCGGCGACGTGGTTGCGCATTCCGCGCCGTGGAGCCGGTCCAACGTCACCCAACTCTTCTCCAACCAGATGTTCTCCGAACTGCTGAAAGCTGCCGAATGACCTCTCCGCTTGAACAGAAGAAAATCAGGATCACGGGCCCCTCGGTGGTGACCGCCAACCGCACCTGGGATGGTGCCGTGGTGTACCGAACCGCCAAGCAAGGCTGGTCCACCGAACTGTCCGATTCCGCCGTCGTCAGCACCTCCGACGACGCACGTGCGCTTTTGGCCGAAGCCACCGCCGACGATGTCGGCGCGGTCGGCCCCTACATCGCGCCGGTCGAGCTCAAGGACGGCGGCAAGCTCAAGCCGGGCAATCTTCGCGAACACATCCGCGCCAAGGGCGTCACGATCGATCTTCAGGTGCCGGCGTAAGGCTCATCCATCATGTATGCATATGACGAACTCGACCGCACGCTGATCAACGAGCGTGTTTCGGAATTCCGCGACCAGGTGAAGCGCCGCCTTTCCGGCGAGCTCACCGAGGACGAATTCAAGATCCTGCGCTTGCAGAACGGCGTGTACCTGCAGCTGCACGCCTACATGTTCCGCGTCGCGATCCCCTACGGCACGCTGTCGTCGAAGCAGCTGCGCCGGCTCGCCCATGTGGCGCGCCGCTACGATCGCGGCTATGGCCACTTCACCACGCGGCAGAACATCCAGTTCAACTGGATCAAGCTCGCCGAGCTGCCCGACGCGCTGGCCGATCTTGCGGAAGTCGGCATCCACGCGATGCAGACCTCCGGCAACAACATGCGCAACGTCACCTCGGACCAGTGGGCCGGCGTCGCGCCGGGCGAGATCGAAGATCCGCGGATCTGGTCGGAGCTGATCCGCCAGCACACCACGCTGCATCCGGAATTCTCGTTCCTGCCGCGCAAGTTCAAGATCGCGATCACGGCCGCCGAGCACGATCGCGCCGCGATCAAGATCCACGATATCGGGCTGCGCCTGCACAAGAATGCCGACGGCGAGACCGGCTTCGAGGTGCTGGTCGGCGGCGGCCTCGGCCGCACGCCATTCATCGCCAAGACCATCAAGCCGTTCGTTTCGGGCCGCGATATCCTGAGCTACATCGAGGCGATCCTGCGCGTCTACAACCAGTACGGCCGCCGCGACAACATCTACAAGGCGCGCATCAAGATCCTGGTGCACGAGCTCGGCATCGAGAAGTTCGCCAGGGAAGTCGAGGAGGAGTGGAAGGCGATGGGCGATGTCGGGCTGACGCTCGATCACACCGCCATCGAGGAGGTCCGCTCGCGCTTCTCCTATCCGCCTTACGAGAAGCTGCCGCACATGCCGGACGAGCTGAAGCAGGCCGCGCATGACAAGCTGTTCGAGCGCTGGCGCAAGAACTCGGTCGCGCCGCACAAGGTGCAGGGCTACTCGATCGTGACGCTGTCGCTGAAGCCAGTCGGTGGCCCTCCGGGCGATGCCACCGCGGAGCAGATGGACGCAGTCGCCGACCTCGCCGACAAATATTCGTTCGGCGAGATCCGCGTCGGCCACGAGCAGAACCTGGCGCTGCCGCACGTCGCCAAGCGCGACCTGCCGCAACTGTTCAAGGCGCTCGACCGCCTCGGCCTCGCGACGCCGAACGTCAACCTCGTCACCGACATCATCGCCTGCCCGGGGCTGGACTACTGCTCGCTGGCCAATGCGCGCTCGATCCCGATCGCGCAGGAGCTGACGCGCCGTTTCGCCAACCACGACACCGCCGATCTGATCGGGCGGCTGCACATCAACATCTCCGGCTGCATCAATGCCTGCGGCCATCACCATGTCGGCCACATCGGCATTCTCGGCGTCGAGAAGAACGGCGAGGAATTCTACCAGATCACGATCGGCGGCCGCGCCGACGAGAACGCGCAGTTGGGCACGCTGATCGGCCCGGCCGTTCCCTATGCAGAAGTCGCCGATGTGATCGAAGACATTGTCGAAGCCTATCTCGCGCTGCGCGACCGTCCCGAGGAACTGTTCGTCGATACGGTGAAGCGTCTGGGCGTCGAGCCTATCAGGGAGCGGGTCTATGCCACTCGTTAAGCAGGGAAGAATCACCACCGATCTGTTCGTGCATGTCGCCGACGGCGCCGAGCTGCCAGGCGACGGCGCGGTGCTGGTGAGCGCCGAGCGCTTTCTCGCCGATCCGGAGGCGCTGCGCCGTCCCGGCAAGCTAGGCGTGATCTGGCCGAACAACCGCAACCTCGACGATCTCGTGCCGCATCTCGATCGGCTGGCCTCGGTCGCGCTGGTGTTTCCGACCTTCCGCGATGGCCGCGCCTACAGCCAGGCGCGCCTGCTACGCGAGCGTTACGGTTATGACGGCGAGCTGCGCGCCACCGGCCAGATCCTGCGCGACCAGTTCGTGTTCATGACGCGCGCCGGCTTCGACGCCTTCGAGGTGAAGAAGGACGCCGACGCCGACGCGTTTGCCGCGACCATGAAGCGCTATTCGGTGTTCTACCAGCCGACCGGCGACGGCCGCGTCACGGCGCTCAACCGCCGCATGCAGCTGCGTCACTCGGAGAGCGCCGGCCAGTGAGCACGCTTGCACCAGAGCTCGCGGCGGCGCCGGCCGCATTGCCCGCGGCCGATGCACTCGATCGCGCGCTGCGCACAGCGTCACCCGCCGAGGTGATCGCGGCCGCGGTCAGGACGCTCGGCCGCGAGAAGGTGGCACTGGTGTCGTCGTTCGGCACCGAGTCCGCCGCGCTGCTCAAGGTGATGGCGGATGTCGATCCGGCGATCCCGGTGGTGTTTCTCGATACCGGCTGGCTGTTCGAGGAGACGCTGGCTTATCGTGACACGCTGATCAAGACGCTCGGCCTCACCGACGTGCGCTCGATCAAGCCGGATGAGGAAGCGCTGTCGCGCCAGGATCCGGACCGCGAATTGTGGTTCACCGATCCCGACGCCTGCTGCCGCATCCGCAAGGTCGAGCCGCTGGCGCGTGCGCTGAAGCCGTTCGCCGGCTGGATCAACGGCCGCAAGCGTTTCCAGGGCGGTGCCCGCGCCGACATCCCGGTTGTCGAGGATGACGGCGTCAGGCTGAAATTCAATCCGTTCGCCAACGTCTCCCGCGAGGAGATCGAGGCGATCTACACGCTCGGCAAGCTGCCGCCGCATCCACTTGTCGCATCGGGATATCAGTCGGTCGGGTGTATGCCTTGCAGCAGCCGGTCCGCTGCCGGCGAGGATGCGCGCGACGGCCGCTGGCGCGGCCGGGGCAAGACGGAATGCGGCATCCATACGATGAAGATGTCATAGGGCATGGAGCAGGGCGCTCGATCGCGATGAGTCTTCATCGTGATTTGGCGACGCGACAAAGCCTTCGCAGTGCCGCGACTTCGTAGCACAAGCGCGCTGCGCCGCCGAAAACAAAGAAAACCGGTTTCGTTGACTTAAGACCACTTCGCCGTGAGTTATGTCTTGCGTGTTCCCTGACATTTCTCAGGTTGAATGGAGACAGAAATGATCCGTCGTATCCTGCCGCTGGTCGCGGGATTGTTGTGGGCGAGCTCGGCCTTTGCGGCCGACTATTCGCTGCTGAACGTGTCCTACGATCCGACGCGCGAGCTCTATGTCGATTTCAACAAGGCGTTCGCCGCGGCCTATCAGAAGGAAACCGGTAAGAGCGTCGAGATCAAGCAGTCGCATGGCGGCTCCGGCTCGCAAGCGCGCTCGGTGATCGACGGATTGCAGGCCGATGTCGTCACGCTGGCGCTTGCCTATGACATCGATGCGATCGCGGGCAAGGGCCTGATCGCCGCCGACTGGCAGAAGCGGCTGCCGCTCAATGCCTCGCCCTACACCTCGACCATCGTGTTCCTGGTGCGCAAGGGCAATCCCAAGGGCATCAAGGATTGGGACGATTTGATCAAGCCCGGCGTCAGCGTCATCACGCCGAACCCGAAGACCTCGGGCGGCGCGCGCTGGAATTATCTTGCCGCCTGGGGCTATGCGCAGAAGAAGTTCGGCTCGGCGGACAAGGCGAAGAAGTTCGTCGCCGATCTCTATCAGAACGTGCCGGTGCTCGACACCGGCGCGCGCGGCTCGACCGTGACCTTCGTCGAGCGCGGCGTCGGCGACGTGCTGCTGGCGTGGGAGAACGAAGCTTTTCTGGCGCTGCGCGAATTCGGCGCGGACAAGTTCGAGATCGTGGCCCCGCCGCAGTCGATCCTGGCCGAGCCGCCGGTCGCCGTGGTCGACAAGGTGGCCGACAAGAAGGGCACCCGCGCCGTCGCCGAGGCCTATCTGAAGTACTGGTACACCAAGGAAGGCCAGGAGATCGCCGCGCGCAACTCCTACCGGCCGCGCGATCCCGAGATCGCCAAGGAGTACGAAAAATCCTTCGCCAAGGTTGAACTTTTCACCATCGACGACGTTTTCGGTGGTTGGACTAAGGCCCAGAAGGAGCACTTCGCCGAGGGCGGCATCTTCGATCAGATCTACAAGAACTGATCGGATTATCAGGGGGATATGTGAGCACAGCAGTTGCACGGCGCAGTACCCTGCCGGGGTTCGGTCTCACCATGGGACTGACCCTGACATGGCTCTCCGTTATCATCCTGATTCCGCTAGCTGCGCTGTTCCTCAAGACGTTCGAGCTCAGCCTCGACCAGTTCTGGGGCATCATCACCAGCCGCCGCACCCTGAACGCCCTGAAGATTTCGTTTGGGCTTTCGTTTGCGGCCGCCTGCGTCAATCTGGTGATGGGCACCGTCATCGTCTGGGCGCTGGTGCGCTACCGCTTTCCGGGCCGGCGGCTGTTCGACGCCATCGTCGATATTCCGTTTGCCTTGCCGACGGCGGTCGCCGGCGTCGCGCTGACGCAGCTGTTCGCGCAGAAGGGCTGGCTCGGCGCGCCGCTCGCCGAGCTCGGCATCAAGGTCGCGTTCACGCCGATCGGGATCTTCATCGCGATGATCTTCATCGGCATTCCGTTCGTGGTGCGCACGGTGCAGCCGGTGCTGATCGATCTCGATCCCGAGATCGAGGAGGCGGCGGCGAGCCTGGGCGCCAATCGCTGGCACACGGTGTTTCGCGTCATCCTGCCGAGTTTGATCCCGGCGCTGCTCACCGGCTTTGCGCTCGCCTTCGCCCGCGCCATCGGTGAATACGGTTCGGTGATCTTCATCGCCGGCAATCTGCCCAATGTCTCCGAGATCGCGCCGCTGTTGATCGTGATCCGGCTGTCCGAATTCCGTTATGCCGATGCCACCGCGATCGCGGTCGTGATGCTGGTGGCCTCGTTCCTGATCATCTTCCTGATCAACCGGCTGCAACGCTGGGCGCAAGCCCGCATCCCCGTGCATTGAGGTCGAGATGTCGATGCAGACGGGATTGGTGACCTCGACCACGCAACTGCGGACCTACGCACCCGCGACCGATGTCAACGTCGCGGCGCCGGCGCCGCGGCTCGAGATCGGTCGTGCGGAGCCGGGGACGGCGCAGCGCAATTTGCGCACCGAGCCCGGCCCGATCCGCTTCATCATCATCGCGCTCGCGATCGCCTTCCTCAGCATCTTCGTCGTGCTGCCGCTGGTCGTGGTGTTTGCGTCGGCCTTCTCGAAGGGGATCGGCGCGTATCTCGCGGCGCTGGCGGAGCCTGAGGCGCTCGCGGCGATCAAGCTGACGCTCTTGATCGCCGCGATCTCGGTCACGCTCAACCTCGTGTTCGGCGTGATCGCGGCCTGGGCGATCTCGAAGTTCGAATTCACCGGCAAGACCTTCCTGATCACGCTGATCGACCTGCCGTTCTCGGTCTCGCCGGTGATCTCGGGCCTGGTTTTCGTGCTGCTGTTCGGCGCGCAGGGCTATTTCGGGCCGTGGCTTCAGGCGCACAATGTCCACATCCTGTTCGCGGTACCCGGCATCGCGCTGGCGACGATCTTCGTCACCTTCCCGTTCGTGGCGCGCGCGCTGATCCCGCTGATGCAGGAGCAGGGCACCCAGGAAGAGGAGGCGGCGATCTCGCTCGGCGCCTCCGGCCTGCAGACCTTCTTCCGCGTCACGCTGCCCAACATCAAATGGGGCCTGCTGTACGGCGTCCTGCTCTGCAACGCGCGCGCGATGGGCGAGTTCGGCGCGGTGTCGGTCGTGTCCGGCCACATCCGCGGCGAGACCAACACGATGCCGCTGCTGGTCGAGATTCTCTACAACGAATATCAGTTCGTCGCCTCGTTCGCGATCGCGTCGTTGCTTGCGATGCTGGCGCTAATCACCCTGGTGGCGAAAACCGTTCTCGAGCGGCGGCTCGACGAGGCAGAGGTGCCCGATGGCGATTGAAGTCAAGAATATCGTAAAGACGTTCGGCAGCTTTGCCGCGCTCGACAATGTCGATCTCAAGGTCGCCGACGGCGAGTTGCTGGCCCTGCTCGGTCCGTCCGGCTCCGGCAAGACGACGCTGCTGCGCATCATCGCGGGCCTGGACTGGCCTGACTCGGGCGAGGTCGCGATCGACGGCGAGAATGCGCTCTCGCGCGGCGCCAGCGAGCGCCAGGTCGGCTTCGTGTTCCAGCACTACGCGCTGTTCCGTCACATGACGGTGTTCGAGAACGTCGCCTTCGGCCTGCGCGTGCAGCCGCGCGCGGTCCGCAAGGACGAAGCGACGATCCGCGCCCGCGTCAAGAACCTGCTCGACCTGGTGCAGCTCGATTGGCTGGCCAACCGCTATCCCAGCCAGTTGTCCGGCGGCCAGCGCCAGCGCATCGCACTGGCGCGCGCGCTCGCGATCGAGCCGCGGATCCTCCTGCTCGACGAGCCGTTCGGCGCGCTCGATGCCAAGGTGCGCAAGGAGCTCAGGCAATGGCTGCGCTCGCTGCACAACGAGATCCACGTCACCTCGATCTTCGTCACCCATGACCAGGAGGAAGCGCTCGAAGTCGCCAACCGCGTCGTGGTGATGGACAAGGGCAAGATCGAGCAGATCGGCTCGCCCGGCGAGGTCTATGACAATCCGGCGACCGCCTTCGTGCATGGCTTCATCGGCGAATCCATCGTGCTGCCGGTCGACGTCGCCGGCGATGCGGTGCGGCTGGACGGCCGTCCCCTGAACATTCCGGCGCTCGGCGCGGCATCGGGCGCGGCAAAACTGTTCGTCCGCCGCCACGACATGGCGGTCGGCCCGGCCGGAACCGGCGCCCTGGAAGGCGCCATCCGGCATGTCCGTTCATTCGGTCCGATCCAGCGCGCCGAGGTGGCCCTGTCGGGGAGCGAGGGCAAGACCGTGATCGAGATCGACGCCCCCCGCGACCGCGAGCTCCAGGCCGGCGAAATTGTCTCCCTGCAGCCCCGCCGCTACCGGATCTTTGCCGCCCAGGAGTAGGGAGGTAGCCCCGCGTGGAGTGCCCGTAGCCCGGATGAAGCGCAGCGAAATCCGGGACTTCGCTCCGCGGATGGGCCGCCCCGGATTGCGCTCCGCTCCATCCGGGCTACGGGGCCAACAATCCCACCTGTCATTCCGGGGCGGTCCGTAGGACCGAGCCCGGAATCTCGAGATTCCGGGCTCGCTTCGCGCCCCGGAATGACGGCATTTCGCAGCCAAAAGTTAGCCCCTGTTCACCATTCAGCCACGGTTGGTATGCAACAACGGCGGGCCAATCTTTGGGGGTTTTCTTACAGTGAAACGGACGACGGTCGCCCTGTTCGGGCTTCTGCTGCTTGCCGGCTGCGGCACGGACACCAAAATCCCGGAAGAACCGACCATGTATCTCAACATGGCCCAACCCGGCGCTGTCCTGGATAGCCAGGCGGCCGCGATCATGTTTTCGCAGTATCGCCAGAACAATGGCCTTGGCACCGTCGTGGTGGATCCGGACCTGACCAAGCTCGCCGAGCAGCAGTCGCAGGCGATGGCCGCCCGCAACAAGATGGACCACGACGTGAAGGCCCCGCTCGGCAAGCGGCTGCAGGCCGGAGGCTATCCCGCCACCGTCGCGGTCGAGAACATCTCGGCCGGCTATCACACGCTGGCGGAAGCCTTTTCGGGCTGGCGTGATTCACCGCCGCACAAGGCCAATATGCTGAAGAGCGGTGTCACAAAAATGGGCATCGCGGCCGTCTATGCTCCCAACACCAAGTACAAGGTGTTCTGGACGCTCATTTTGGCGGCAACCTGATCTCGATAAATTCCGCGTGATCTAACCCCATAATCTCGCTGATTGACGCCGCGGCGAACTGTCGCCACGGTTGCGGCTCAAGTCGTTTTTGAGCGAACGGTTACGAATGGATACTTCCGACACCGCGCCTGCCTCGACGCCGGCGCAAGCGCAGCGCGTGCTGGTTCTTCAGGGCGGCGGCGCGCTCGGCTCCTATCAGGCCGGCGCCTTTCAGGCGCTCTGCCACGCAGGCTTCGAGCCGGAATGGATCGCCGGCATCTCGATCGGCGCCATCAACGCCGCGATCATCGCCGGCAACGAGCCGGCCGAGCGCGTGCCGCGGCTGAAGGAATTCTGGGAGATGGTGTCGGCGCCGGTGCCTTGGAATCCGGTCTCGAAGCATGAACGCGCCCGCTCGCTGTTCAACGAGACCAGCGCCGCCATCATCGCGACCTTCGGCGTGCCCGGCTTCTTCACGCCGCGGATTCCGCCGGCGCCGCTGTGGCCGCCCGGCAGCTCGCAATCGCTGAGCTATTACGACACCGGGCCCCTGAAGAAGACGCTGGAGCGCCTCGTTGATTTCGACCGCATCAACGATCTGAAGACGCGCCTGTCGGTCGGCGCGGTCAGCGTCACCTCGGGCAATTTCCGCTATTTCGACAATTACGAGTTCAGGAAGCTCGGCAAGAAGATAGGCCCCGAGCACATCATGGCCTCGGGCGCGCTGCCGCCGGGCTTTCCGTCCGTCGTCATCGAGGGCGAGCATTACTGGGACGGCGGCATCGCCTCCAACACCCCGCTCGACTTCGTGCTCGACGAGGAGGTCAACCGTGATCTGCTGATCTTCCAGGTCGATCTGTTCAGCGCGCGCGGGCCGTTGCCGGAGACGTTGCTGGAGGCCGCCGAGCGCGAAAAGGATATCCGCTATTCCAGCCGGACGCGGATGAACACCGACAAGAACCGGCAGATCCACAACGCCCGCATGGCGGTGCGCGACCTGATCGGCAAGCTGCCCGATTACCTGAAGAACGATCCGTCGGTCGAGCTGCTGCGCAAGGCGTCCAAGGAGAACACCGTCACGGTGGTTCACCTGATCTACAAGAGCAAGAACTACGAGAGCTCCTCGAAGGACTACGACTTCTCCCATGTTGCGATGGTCGAGCACTGGGGCGCGGGCGTCCGCGACGTGCATTTGTCGATGCGTCACAAAGAATGGCTAGAACGGCCGCAGTCCGGGGAGACCATGGTGACTTACGACCTCACGGGGGATGAACCCACACCTCCCGCAAGCAAATAGGAGCGACCGATAATGGGTACGTTGACAGGCAAGACCGCCGTTGTGACCGGCTCGACCAGCGGCATCGGATTGGCGATCGCGCGCGCCTTCGCCGGCGCCGGCGCCAATATCGTTCTCAACGGCATGGGCGTTCCGGCCGATATCGAGAAGGAGCGTTCCGGCATCGAGACCGACTTCAAGGTCAAGGCCGTGCATTCGCCGGCCGACATGACCAAGCCGGCCGAGATCGCCGACATGATTGCGCTCGGCGAGAAGACCTTCGGTTCGGTGGATATCCTCGTCAACAATGCCGGCATCCAGTTCGTTGCGCCGATCGAGGAATTCCCGCCCGAGAAGTGGGAAGCGATCATCGCGATCAATCTGTCGTCCGCGTTCTACGGCATCCGCGCCGCGGTGCCCGGCATGAAGAAGCGCGGCTGGGGCCGCATCATCAACACCGCCTCGGCGCACTCGCTGGTCGCTTCGCCGTTCAAGTCGGCCTATGTCTCGGCCAAGCACGGCATCGCCGGCCTCACCAAGACGGTGGCGCTGGAGCTCGCGCAGCACAAGATCACCTGCAACTGCATCAGCCCGGGCTATGTCTGGACCCCGCTGGTCGAGCACCAGATCCCGGAGACCATGAAGGCGCGCAACATGACCAAGGAGCAGGTCATCAAGGACGTGCTGCTCGCCGCCCAGCCGACCAAGGAGTTCGTGACCTCCGATCAGGTCGCGGCGCTTGCGCTGTTCCTGTGCAGCGACGACGCCGCGCAGATCACCGGCTCCAACTACTCGATCGACGGCGGCTGGACCGCGGAGTAATTTTTCCGGCGGGATTTGGCGGCCTAAGAAACAAGCCGGCCCTGATTGGATCAGGGCCGGCTTTTGTTTTGGGGCTGCAGGCGTCGCCATCGCCTGGAGCCATCGCTTTTGGCGAAATTTTGCAACTTTTTCCGATCGGATTCAGGACGATTTGGCGCGCCGTGGGATGATGGCATGGGCATTCCTGGCGAGGAGCAAATCGGATGGAGCAGCGGCAGGCAAATAACTTGGTGATGGGCGAACCGCATTCCGAGCTTCGGCCCAGCTCCCAGCTACGGCTCAAGGGGGAGGTGGTCCTCGCCGGGAGCGCCGGTTACGACGAGGCGCGCAAGGTCTGGAACGGCGCCGTCGACAGGCGGCCGGCCATGATCGCCTACTGCGCGGATACCCGGGATGTGGTCGAGGCGGTGACGTTCGCGAGGTCCCGCACGTTCCCGGTGGCCGTTCGCAGCGGAGGCCACAATGTCGCCGGCCTCTCGGTCTGTGACGGCGGCATGGTCATCGACCTGTCGCGGATGAAACGCATCGATGTCGATCCGGTCAGGCGCACCGCGCGCGCGGAGGCCGGCCTCGATCTCGGCGAATTCGATCGTGCCACGCAGGCGCACGGCCTGGCGACCACCATGGGGGTCAATAGCGACACCGGCATCGCCGGGCTCACGCTTGGCGGCGGCTTCGGCAAGCTCGGGCGAAAATACGGGTTGACCTGCGACAACCTGATTGCCGCCGAAGTGGTGACAGCCGAGGGACAGGTTTTAAGGGCCAGCGCGACCGAACACCCCGACCTGCTCTGGGGCTTGAGAGGCGGCGGTGGCAATTTCGGCATCGTGACTGCGTTCGAATACCAGTTGCATGCGATCGGCACGTCGTTGCCCGTCGCGTCAGCGCTTTATCCTTACGATCAGGCGCGCGAGGCCATGCAGTTCTACGATGAATTCGCCCGCAACGCTGCCGATGAGGTCAACGTCGATGCCGCCCTTGTGACGCTGCCGTCGGGCGACCGGTTCTTCAATATCTCCGGTTGCTATGTCGGCTCGCATCATGACGGTGAGCGCGCCCTGTCGCCGATCGTCAAGTTCGGCTCGCCCGTCGAGACGCGCCTCGCAACCGTTCCCTATCTCGAGATTCAGTCAGGCGGCGATGCCCTGTTTCCGCGGGGACGTCGCTATTACTGGAAGGCGCTATTTCTGCGCGAGATCGGTGCAGGCGCGATCGACGCGCTGCTCGACGCCTATGCGAGAGCCCCCAACACCTCGTCCTTGCTGGTTCTCCAGCATGTCGGCGGCGCAATCGCACGGGTTCCGGTGTCGGGCTCGCCTTACGCAAACCGTGATGCGGCGTTCGACTGTTTTCCCGTGGCGATCTGGGACGATCCAGCCGGTGACGAGGCGAACATGCGTTGGGCGCGCGAGCTGTGGAGTGCCGTCAGGCCCTATTCGACCGGCGGTGTCTATGCCAACAACCTGGGGGACGAGGGCGAAGACCGGGTGCGCGACGCCTACGGCGAAAATTACGCACGTCTCGTCGCACTCAAGAACAAATACGATCCGACGAATTTCTTCCGCCTGAACCAGAACATCAAGCCGACGACATAGTTCTGGGCATCGGAGAAAATCCAAATGCGAAGCCGCTGGACCATTCTTGCTGCTCTGTTCGTCGCTCGTGCCACCATCGCCTTTCAGTTTCAGAGCGTCGCGGCCATCGCGCCACAGCTCAGCCAGGGTCTGGGCGCGAGCCTGGCCGATATCGGCGTTCTGATCGGGCTCTACTTTGCGCCGGGCGCCTTGCTTGCCTTGCCTGGCGGCGCGATCGGCCGCCGCTATGGCGACAAGGTGGTGGTCCTTGCCGGTCTCCTGATGATGCTGGCAGGCGAACTGCTGATGACCACGTCAACGTCGTGGAGCGTGCAGATCGCAGGCCGACTGACTGCCGGCATCGGCGGCGTCCTCCTGAATGTCCTGATGACCAAGATGGTCGCGGACTGGTTTGCCGGCCGGGAAATCGCCACCGCGATGGCTATTTTCATCAACTCATGGCCGGCCGGCATCGCAGTCGCTCTCATGCTGTTGCCGGCAATCGGAGCCACGCTCGGGCTCCATGCCGTCAATCTCGCCGTCGCCGGGGTGATCCTGATCGGTCTCGGCCTCATCGCTCTGGTTTATCGCGCGCCAGATGCGGCCGTCGCGGTTGAAGGCGAGCCTAGCAGCCTGACCGCCGACACGATCTGCGCCGTGATTGCCGCCGGCCTGATCTGGTGTCTCTACAACATCGGCTTTGCGATGATCTTCAGTTTCGGTCCATCGATGCTGGTCGAGCAAGGCTGGTCCGGCGCCGCAGCCGGATCAACCATCAGTATCGTGCTCTGGCTCGCCGCCCTTTCGGTGCCGTTGGGCGGCTTCCTCGCCGATCGGACCAAGCGCGGCGAGGTCATCCTGGTCACGGGTTGCATCGCCTTCGCGCTCCTGACACTGCTTCTGTCGCGCAGCGGCACGGTGCTTCCCGTCGTCATTGCTCTTGGAATCCTCTGCGGCCTGCCTGCCGGTCCGATCATGAGCCTGCCTGCGCGCGCGCTCGAGCAGAAGACGCGGCCGATCGGAATGGGATTATTCTACACCGTCTTTTACGCCGGCATGCTGGCTGGACCTGCGATCGGAGGAAAGCTCTCCACCACGGTCGGCTCCGCGAGCGCGGCGCTCGACTTCGGCGCCGCCATGCTGCTGGCTTGCCCGGCCGTTCTGTGGTTCTTCCGCCGTATGGTTGCCGGCCACTCTTGGAAGCAGGCGGACATCAGGCGCGCCTGACCGGCGCAAGGCTGAACGCGGTCAGGCAGGTTTCTCAGTCCGGCGGCGGTCATGCATCGCATGATGCCGCGCCGGCCGAATGCTACGGCGCCGTCCGCCGCTTGCCGAACGCCAGCACGTGCAGCCCGAGGCGCGAGCGCACGACATAGAACAAGAGGATCGTCTCGAAGGTCAGCGACAGCGAGGTCGAGGCTGCGGCGCCCATCCCGCCGTAGCGCGGGACGAGGGCGATGCAGAGCCCGACATTCATCAGGAACGACACCGCATAGGCGGTCGCGCAGATGCTCTGATGGCCGAGCATGTTCAACAGGCGCTCCACCGGCCCGATCGCCGAGCGGACCACGAGGCCGATCGCGGCGACGAACATGATGCTGTAGCCGTCGACGAATTTCGGGCCGAACAGCCACAGCAGCGGCTTGCCGAACGCCAGCAGGGCGACGGTCGCGAACAGCGAGGGCCAGAACGTCCAGCTGATGGCGTGCGCGACATAGGCCGACAGCCGGTCCTTGTCGCCGAGCGCGTTGTATTCGGCGAAGCGGTGGGCCGTGGTCGCCGCCATCGCGTAGTGCACGAACGACACCAGCGCCAGCGTCTTCACCACGGCGAAATAGATGCCGACCTCCTCGGACGAGCGGAATTGCTGCAGCATCAGCACGTCGGTGTAGCCGAGCAGCAGATAGAAGCTCTCGACCAGCATGATCGGCAGCGAGATCGCGAACCAGCCCTTGACGTCGTAGCTCTTCTCACCCACCCCGAGATGGGCGGCGAGGCGGCGGTTGAGCACGACCATCTGGCCGATCGCCGCGATGTACACCGCGGCCGCGCTCGCGATCATCGCCGCGGTGGCGCCGAGATTGAGGCCGAGCGCCAGCGCGCCGGCGGTCAGCGCGATGATCAGCCCCTGCCGAACGATGAACTGCGGCATCAGGCCGAGCTGCATCCAATCATGCGCGCGGGAGATGCCGTCCTGGGTGTTGGCGACGACGAAGGGCGGCAAGGTCAGGCAACCGATATAGAGCGGCACCACGGCGTTGGGATCGATCCAGGGCGAGGCGAGGTGGATCACGCCGGCGAGCAGCAGCGCGACCATGCTGGACGTCGCCAGCACCACCCAGCGGCCGCCGGAGAGGAAGCCGCGCAGCGCCGCAAGGTCGCCGCGCGCGCGGTATTCCGGAATGATCTTCTGCGCGGAGGGCGCGATGCCGAAATCCATGGTGCTGCCGAGCAGCAGCACCCAGGTCCAGACATAGACATAGATGCCGTAGTCCGAGCCGCTCATCCAGCGCGCCAGCAGGATCTGCGCGAGATAGGCGATGCCGGCGCTGATGACGCGGATGACGAAGATCATGCCGGCGAGGCGCTTGGTGACCGACGCCTCGTTGGTGCCGCCGAGCGCGCGCGCGGCGAAGCCGCGCAGGCGTGCGGCCCGGCCCAATGGCGCAGAGGTTGCGGATTGTGTCTCCATCACAGCCAAGGCGGAAAATTCCTAAAGCGCCGCGTGGCGGCAATGGCCTCCAATCTATCAACGAAACGTTAAGATTGGGTTCGGCGACGCACCCCTTCGGGGTCGTCGCGGGGCAGTGCGAAGCACTGAACCCGGGAGCTCGAGATTCCGGGTTCGATGCGCTGCATCGCCCCGGAATGACCCTACGGCTCAATTCAAATTGATATTGAATTCGTAGCTTTTGTCGCCGCCGACCAGCGTCAGCTTCAGCGCGGCGCCGTCGGCCTTGGCGCCGGGCGGCAGGCCGTCGAGCTCGAAGGTGAAGCGCTTCACGCCCGGCGGCGCGTGTTCGACGAGCTTGGGCACCGGCAGCGCCCAGTCGGGCGTCGGCCCCTCGACGAACAGGCTGAGGTCGCGGCTCTCGGGCGCGCTGACATCGACCAGCACGCTGTTCTTGCCGTCGCGCTTGACGTCGCGGATCGAAAACGGGATCGGGTCGCCGATATTGGCGGGCTTCGGCACCGCGTTGAGCGCTTCCGAAAGCGCGGCGTCCTCGGTCGAGGCGACGCTCGCGAACGCCAGCTCGGCCTTCGCCTCCACCGGTACGCACAGCTTCTCGCACACCGCGTAGTTGATGTCGGCGCGCAGCACCAGCGGCTTGTCGGGATTCTTCGCCACGATGCGCAGCGGCAGCACCACCTGGTGCTTGTAGCCGAGCGAGGTGCCGCCGGCGCCGTCGTCGAATTGCCGCGGCGCCGGCCACATCACGGTGACCGCCTCGACGTTATCCGACCTGGAGAAATCGAACCGCGGCGGCACGCCGGAATCGCCGGGCGTCCGCCAATAGGTCTTCCAGCCGTCCTGCAACTGGAACGCAATGCCGCCAAGCAGCACCGCGCCGCTGCGCGATCCGGCGAGCAGCCGCACCGCCGAATGCGTGTCCTGTTGCCACGGCGAGGCGTCGTCGGCGCGGACCTCCGTTGCCATAGATGCGACGGAAAACAGGGCGGCAACGCCAAATGCGGCACGCAAGGGAACTATGACGATCATGAGACGTCTTTACCCGCAACTTTCGGTGCAAACCATTGAATTGCTTGTGATGCATCGCCGCACGGCGGTCGATGGTTGATTGACAGAACCGCCACCCGATATCAGGATGCCAAATCAGCAGGAAAGGCCTTTGCGGATGCGCCCTGAAGGCAAAACAGGCAAGACTCGCAAAACCGCCGCCGGCAGAAGCCCGGCCGTCGGTGCCCATGCCGCCGAAGGTGGCTATCTCGACGGCCAGATGCTGATCGCGATGCCTGTCATGAACGACCCCCGCTTCGAACGCTCCGTGATCTACATGTGCGCGCATTCCTCCGAGGGCGCGATGGGCATCATCGTCAACCGTCCCGCCGGCAGCATCGATTTCCCCGGGCTACTGGTGCAGCTCGACATCATCGAGAAGTCGGACCAGATCCAGCTGCCCGAGAATGCCGAGATGATGAAGGTGATGAAGGGCGGCCCGGTCGACACCGGCCGCGGCTTCGTGCTGCATTCCAGCGACTTCTACATTCAGGATGCGACGCTGAACATCGACGACGGCATCTCGCTCACCGCGACCGTCGATATCCTGAAGGCGATCGCCAAGGGCGCCGGGCCGAAGCACGCGATCCTCGCGCTCGGCTATGCCGGCTGGGCGCCGGGCCAGCTCGAGAACGAGATCCAGCACAATGGCTGGCTGCATTGCGACGCCGATCCGGAATTGATCTTCGGTACCGACGTCGACGAGAAATACGCGCGCGCCTTGCGCAAGATCGGCATCGAGGCCGGCATGCTGTCAAACGACGCGGGCCACGCGTAGGCCGCGCTGACGTCGTCGACGATTTGTCCACATTCACGGTGTCGTCCCAGCGAAAGCACTAGCGTATATACATATCCTCCGCAGTCTTTCCGGAGTCTTCTCAAAGAGTTGGCCGAAAACCGCAGAGAACTTACTCATCTGCACTAGGGTTGCGCCCGCCGATTTCGGCTCTCGCCTAGTAGCTAACCCCTTGATGATGAGTCGGTTTTCTAGCCTCGAAGAGATGTGTAAATGCCCTAGTGCGAAAGCAGGGACCCATAACCACCGTATGCAGTTGCGGCACCGCGCTGGGGCCACAGCGTCGCGCAACAACGGCGCTCCGTGGTTATGGGTCCCGGGTCGCGCGGAGCCTGTCATCGGGCGGCGCTTCGCGCCGACCCGTTGGCTTGCCCGGGACGACGGCTGTGGGTTCGACTACGACAGCGGTGGTTTGGCTACGACAGCCTTCGCGCACGCTACTCCGCCGCTTCCTGCGCGACCGTCGGCAGGGTGCCAGCCACCGTGGCGCGGCGCATGTCGCGGGGCTGCGACTGGTCGTAGCGGCGGACGCGGTGCACGGTCTGGCGGTTGTCCCACATCACGAGGTCATGCACCGTCCATTTGTGCACATAGACGAATTCGGGCTGCGTCGCGTGCTCGGTCAGATCGCGCAGCAGCAGCCGCGCCTCCGGCATGCTCATGCCCCTGATGGCGCCGGCGTGCGAGGACAGATACAGCGACTTGCGGCCATGCACCGGATGCGTCCGCACCAGGCGCTGCAGCACCGGCTTGAACATCTGCTTCTCCTCGTCGGTGTAGTCGAGGAAGCCGAGCGAGCCGCGCGAATACATCAGCGAGTGCTCGCAGATCATGTCCTCGATCTCGGCCTTGGTCTCGTCGTCGAGCGCGTCATAGGCGGCGCGCATGTCGGCGAACTCGGTGTTGCCGCCCTTCGGGTTCACCACGCGCGCCGACAGCAGCGAGAATTTCGCCGGGATCGGCCGGAACGAGCTGTCGGAATGCCACAGGCAGTTGCCGAGGTTGAACAGATGGGTGCGGTGGTCCTTCGGCAGCGGCTTGCCGTCCTTGCCGAGATTGCTGACGTCGTTCAGCCCGGAGGCGAGGCGGTAGTCCTGCTTCTTTGTCACCGTGCCGCCGCGCGCATCTTCGCGCTCGCCGAAATTCAGCGCGAATGCCATCTGCTGCTCGTCGGAGATGTCCTGGCCGTGGAACACAAGCACCGCGTATTTGTCCATGCCGGCCTCGATGTCGATCGCTTCCTGCTTCGTCAGCGGCTTGCGCAGATCGACGCCGGAAACCTCGCCGACGAAATGCTTGTGAAGCTGCCGGATCAGGACCGTCATTGGCGTATCTCCCCGTCTATCGCGGGCGGTTTTCCCGCTTCATTTGACGGGAAGGCTACTCGACGCGCGCGCGCTGTCAACGCTCGCGGACCGTGCGCGGGTCAGGCATTCCGCGCCATCAACCCGCCGTCGACCGGAATCACCGCGCCGGTCAGGAACGATGCGGCGGGCAGGCACAGGCTCAGCGTCATGTGCGCGACCTCTTCCGGATCGCCGTAACGGGCGAGCGCGGTGCGGCGCTTGGCGTAGAGCGTCTTGTGCTCCTCGGAGATGCGGTCGGTGATGGCGGTGCGGATCGGGCCCGGGCAGATGCAGTTCACGGTGATGCCCTCGCGTCCCAGTTCCACCGCGAGCGAGCGGGTCAGGCTGGTGACGCCGCCCTTGGCCGCGGAGTAGGGGCTGTGCAGCGCGGTCGCGCCGAGCGCCTCGGTCGAGGCGATGTTGACGATGCGTGGCGAGCGCGACTTGCGCAGGTATGGCAGTGCCGCGCGGATGATGCGCGGATGCGCCGTGAGCATCACCGCGATGCCCTTGGCCCAAGCGTCCTCGTACGCGGGATCGTCGATCGGCACCCGCACCGAGATGCCGGCATTGTTGACGATGATGTCGAGCCCGCCGAAATGCGCGGCGACGTCGTTGACGACTTTGGTGATGGCGTCGCGATCGCCGACGTCGAGCGTCCAGGCCTTCGCCGAGCCGCCGCCTGCGGAAATCTCCTTCGCTACCGTCTGCGTGCCTTCTTCGGTGAGGTCGGTGACCGCGACATTGGCGCCTTCATCGGCAAACACCCGCGCGGTGGCGCGGCCCATGCCGCTGGCGGCGCCGGTGACGAGAACGGTGAGGCCCTTCACCGAACGGCTGAGCTGCTTGTATTCGGACATGACGGACCCCCCGTTGATTTTCTGCGTTGTGAGAGACGGCAACGCTGGCACCGATCGCAAGATACGTCAAACCACTGATCCGATATCGGCATGCGCGCAGCGCGTTAACGCAAGTTTCCCGGTTGGCTTTCCGAGAAGGATCATGCTCAATCAAGACAACAGCACGAGAGAGGAACGCGCGATGAACGAGCTCGATTTCGGCGGCAAGCAAGTATTGGTGGTCGGCGGCTCCAGCGGCATCGGCAACGGCATCGCGCAGGCGTTCCGCGCCAGGGGCGCGCGCGTCGCGATCTGCGGCACCCGTGCGCAGGCGAGCGACTATTCCACCGAAGAGGGCTCGCATCTCGAGGGCCTCGCCTACGCGCAGCTCGATGTCAGCAACCCGCAGGCGATCGAGGCCTTCAAGCCGTCGTTCGATCGGCTCGACGTGCTGGTGCTGGCGCAGGGCGCGGTGATTTACCGCCGCGGGGAATTCGAGATGGAGGGTTTTCGCAAGGTGCTCGAGGTCAACCTGATGAGCCTGATGGCCTGCGCGACCAAATTCCAGGCGATGCTGAGCGCGAGCAAAGGCTCGCTGATCATCGTGAGCTCGACCGCGGCCTATCATTCCACCATGGGCAATCCGGCCTACAACGCCTCGAAGACCGGCGCCGTCGGGCTGACGCGCACGCTCGGCGAGGCCTGGGCGGAGAACGGCATCCGGGTCAACGGCATTGCGCCCGGCCTCGTCGACACCAAGATGACCAAGGCGACGACGGCCAATCCGAAGCGTCTCGAAGGCGCGCTCGAGCGCATTCCGCTGAAGCGTCTCGGCACGCCCGCCGACATGGCCGGCGCCGCGCTGTTCCTGGCCTCGCCGCTCGCCTCCTACATCGTCGGCCAGACCATCGTCGTCGACGGCGGGCTGATCCTGTAACCGCAGGAACCTGCGCGCCGTTTCCCGGTTAGCTCCCGGACAGATCAGGGAGCGTGACGATGGACAAGGATCGGATTTTCGGAACGGCGAAGGAGTTCGCGGGCAAGGCTGAAGGTGCTGTCGGCGACGCGACCGGCGATGCGCAGACCCAGGCCTCGGGCCGCGCGCGCGAAGCCGCGGGCTCGGTGCAGGATCTCTACGGCCAGGCCAAGGACGCCGCGCGCGACGCCGCCGACACCGCGGTCAACTACGCCAAGGACGCCTATGAGCACCGCGGCGAGACCGTTCGCAGCGGACAAAAGGCGATGGCGCATGCGGTGCAGGAGAACCCGCTGGGATCGCTGCTGATCGCCGGCGGCATCGGCTTTGCGCTGGCGCTCCTGATGACGCGCCAGCCGCGCCGCCCGCCGCCGTCGCGCTGGCGCTATTACGGTTGAGCCACACGATGAAATCGCAGAGCGGGTTGGCAACAGCGTAACCCGCCATCTCGCCGCGCAAGACATCGGCGGGTTACGGCTTCGCCTGACTTGCAAACCCACCTGTCGTCATTGCGAGGAGCGAAGCGACGAAGCAAACCATCTGTCCGCGCGTGCGGATCGATGGATTGCTTCGCTTTGCTCGCAATGACGGAGCCTGCCCGTTTCGTCGTCTGAAGAGCCTGGCAGAAATCCTTACTGCCACGG
The DNA here is from genome assembly GCF_020194035.1 of Bradyrhizobium sp. BRP56. Lineage (NCBI taxonomy): Bacteria > Pseudomonadati > Pseudomonadota > Alphaproteobacteria > Hyphomicrobiales > Nitrobacteraceae > Bradyrhizobium > Bradyrhizobium sp. BRP56. Next base: position 4,802 of record NZ_JADYVV010000024.1, on the reverse strand, counting down.
ACTCCCGGGCACCGCGGCCCGCTGTCCGACACCGCGCGGCGGGCGCGGCGGCGGAGCGACCAGCGGGCGCTGCTGCGGCGCGCCGAACCCGAACAGATCGCGCAGCCAGGGCTGCGTCTGCGGCTGCTGTTGTTGCGGCTGGGCCTGCGTCTGAGCCGGACGGAACACGCGCCTTGGCGGCTTCGGCGCGGTGATGATCGAGCCGTCGGGCGCGATCGCCGTGGTCGAGGGCGGCGGATTGGCCGGTCCGCCCGCCGGCGCGGCCGGCGTGGTCGCGGCAACCGGCACATCGCCCTTGGCTTGCTCGCGGCCCATCTCGCGGCGCGGCCAGACGAAATCATCGGCGCGGCCGGCGGGCGGCGCCAGCGCCTCGCCCTTCACCAGCGTGCGCGCGGCGAGCGCATCGACGGCGGCGGGCCGCGAGCCCGGTCCGCCGAGCAATTGGTCGGTGCCGACCGTGGAGGCGACCAGCGGCAGCACCGGGCCTGCCAGCGGCCGCGGCGCGGGCTTGCCGGGCTCGGCGCTGGTATCCGGCGTCGCCGGTTCGCTGGGCAGCGCGATCGGCCCGGAGCGCACGGCAAGCAGGCGCGTCACCTCGCGCTCGACATAATGCGCGAGCTTGCGCGCGCCGGCCTTGGTGAAGAACACGCCGTCATCGGTACGCAGCTTGCGGGGCTGGCCTTCGAAGTCCGGGCCCTTCTGCATGAAGCGGCCGGCCTCGTCGACAAAGCCGTCCCAGACGTCGACATAGGTGATGCCGGCCTTGCCGGCGCCGTCGCGATAGAGCGCGTCGAGGAACAGCATGTCCGACGTGCCCTTTTGGCCGCGGATCGCGGGCAGGCCGACCCACAGCACCGGCACGCCCTTGCTCTTCAGCACGTTGATCAACTCCTCGATCTTCTTGCCGTAGAGCTCGACCCAGCGGTCGTCGCGGAATTCATAGAGGCCGTTCGGCGAACGCGCAGTCTTTTCCGGCGCGGCCTGCTGATCATTGTCGGCGTCGTCGGCCGGCGGCTCGGCCTCGACCGGCTTGCCATCAGTTTTGGCGGCGGCATCGGGCTTGTCGCCCGGCTTGGCCTCGGGCTTGCCGCGCGCGTCCTTTTTCTCGTCCTTCTTGTCGACCTTCTTCTCCACGACAGATTCGCGGATCGCGGTGCGGTCGTTGAGACCGAGCATCACGACGATGGCGTCGGGGTTCTCGGTGGCGAGAATGCCCTTCGCGGCCGCGGCCCAATCCGCCGGATCGCCCTTGGGCTGATAGCGGATCAGGCCGGAGACCGTCTTGTGCTTGCGGATCACGCCCATGTCGGGCTGGTCGGAATAGGCATCTTCCAGGCCATAGCCGAGCCAGTCGGCCATGGCGTCGCCGATGACGAGCACGTTGCGCTCGGCGGCCGCCTCGCGCTTGGCCGGTGCCGGAGCACGCGAGAAATCCTCGCGCGGCCGCTGCGGCTGCGATGATTGCGGTTGCTGCTGCTGGAACGGCGCGAAGAAATCACCGCCGAACCAGCCGCCACCGCCATGCTGCGGCGGAGCGCGGCGCTGCGGTTGCGGCGGTCCGCCGCCGAAGCCGGGGAAGCCGAAGAATTGCGCCGAGGCGGGCTGGGCGATGCCGATCAACAGCGCAAGCGCCACCGTCAGCGCGACCAGCGGACCGGCTTCGGTGAATATGCGCAAAAAGGACTTTGGCTCTCGCATCGCGTTCGGTCGCAAATGATCTGGAAGTACGTGAGCATACTAGCGGAATCGGGCCGCAAGCGGGCAGCTTTTCCACCATAAATCGGGTGCCTCCGGCCGGCGTCAAGGCAGGCGGCAAATATCGGATTTCACGGTTACTTTTGGGGTGGAGGGCCCGGCCGTCGCGGCGACGGAACCGTGCCCCCTCTCCCGCTTGCGAGGGGAGGGAGAGCCGTAGCCCGGATGGAGCGAAGCGTAATCCGGGACCAGACCAGCCGCACGGCGAGAACCCCGGATTTCGCTGCGCTGCATCCGGGCTACGGGCGGCAGCCCTGCGGCTTCAGCCCTACCGCCCCCTGAGCCGCTCCAGCACCTCGGAGGTGGCAAAGCCGTCGGCCGGTGCCCCGATCGACACCTGGAAGCCGCGCAGCGCCTCGCGGGTCTGGCCGCCGAACTGGCCGTCGGGCGTGCCCTTGTAGAAGCCGCGCTGGGCCAGCAGCTGCTGTAGTTCCAGCCGCTCCGCGCGCGACAGCACCCGCTCCTGGCGCGGCCAAGGCTGCGCGAAGGGCTGGCCGCCGCGCAGGCGGTCCGCGAAATGGCCGATGGCGAGTGCGTAGGCCTCGGCCGGGTTGTACTTCATGATCACCCGGAAATTCTGCAGCATCAGGAAGCCCGGCCCCTCGGCGCCGGCCGGCGCCAGCAGATAGGCCTTGTCGGACGGCCGCGGGAACGGCTGGCCGTTCGGCCGCTTGAGGCCGAGATGCTCCCATTGCGACAGCGGCATGGCCTTGGCGCGGTCGGCCAGCATGTAATTGAGGCCTTGCGGCAGCACGACCTCGTAGCCCCAGCTCGCGCCGGTCTGCCAGCCGTCCTTCTTCAGATTGTTGGCGGTCGAGGCGATCAGGTCGCTCGGATTGTCGACGACGTCGCGGCGGCCGTCGCCGTCGCCATCGACGGCATAGCGCTTGAACGCGGTCGGCATGAACTGGGTCGGGCCGAACGCGCCGGCCCAGGAGCCGCGCATCTGCTCGGGCCTGAGGTCGCCGCGGTTGAGGATTTCCAGCGCCGACAGGAACTCGTCCTTGAAATAGGCCTGACGGCGGCCGATGCAGGCGAGCGTCGCGGTCGACTGCACCACGTTGCGATCGCCCATCTGGGTCGAGTAGTTCGACTCGATGCCCCAGATCGCCGCGATGATGTAGCGGTCGACGCCATAGGCCTTCTCGGTGGCGTCGAACTGCGGCTTGTATTTCGCAAGGATCTCGCGGCCCTTGGCGAGCCTGGTGTCGCTGACCAGGATGTCGAGATAATCCCAGATCGCCTTGGTGAACTCCGGCTGCGAATCCATCAGATCCATGATGCGCAGATCGGGCGTCAGGCCGGCAGTGAAGCGCTCGAAATTCTCTTGGGTGATGTTGCGTCGTGCGGCATCTGGCCACATCGCTGCGACGCAGTTCGGGAAGTCCGACGCGGCCTGGCGGATCGCCGCTGCGGTCATCAGCGGATGGCCGGAGGCGCCGTCTTCACCGCTCCACGGCGGTGCCGCGCCGTCCTGTCCGGTTGCGGCCTGCGGCGGCGTCGCGTTCGGTCCGGAAAAGATGCTGTCGATCAGGTTGGTCAGGCCGTTGCCCGCCGACTGGGCTTGCGTGCTGCCGGGCAGCAGCAGGGCCAGCGCGATCAGGCTCGCGCCGAAAAGCTTGGTCCTTGATGTTCCCATCGCGCGCATTTGTCGTGTGCCTGTCAAAATCGTGCTGTTCCAGAAGGCCCCGGCACGGTTTCCAACAACTTAACAAGGGCGAGATTTTGTTGCGGCTCGCATTGGCTGACGGGAACGGCGGAATTAAGCCGCACCACACATCCGCCTTTGTTGGCGGCTGCAAAACGGGGTACCAAAGGCATGATTCATTTCGTGCCGCCGTCCCACCCATTTCAAGGCTTCCGATAATCCCATGAAGATCCGCAAAGCCGTATTCCCCGTCGCCGGTCTCGGTACCCGCGTGCTGCCCGCTACCAAGGCGATGCCGAAGGAGATGCTGACGATCGTCGACAAGCCCCTGATCCAGTACGTGGTCGACGAGGCCCGGGAAGCCGGCATCGAGCATTTCGTGTTCGTCACCGGCCGCAACAAGGGTGTCATCGAGGATCACTTCGACCGCATGTTCGAGCTCGACACCACGCTGGCGCAGCGCGGCAAGAAGACCGAGCAGGATATCCTGGCGCAGAACCAGCCGGAGGCCGGCGCGATGAGCTTCACCCGGCAGCAGGCGCCGCTCGGGCTCGGCCACGCCGTGTGGTGCGCGCGCGATATCATCGGCAACGAGCCGTTCGCGGTAGTGCTGCCGGACGAGCTGGTGCTGAACACGCCGGGCTGCCTCAAGCAGATGATCGACGCCGCGAGCAGGCTTGGTGACAAGTCGAACCTGATCGCGGTCGAGGCGGTGCCCGACGAACTCACCCATCAATACGGCATCTGCAGCGTCGGCAAACGCACCGGCAACATCTTCGAGGTCGACCGCATGGTCGAGAAGCCGCCGCAGGGCACCGCGCCGTCCAACCTGTCGATCACCGGCCGCTACATCCTGCAGCCGGAGATCTTCAACATCCTGGCCACCCAGGAGCGCGGCGCCGGCGGCGAGATCCAGCTCACCGATGCGATGATCGGTCTTGCGAAGACGCAGAAGTTCTACGGCGTCGAGTTCGAGGGCGAGCGCCACGATTGCGGCTCCAAGCCCGGCTTCCTCCGCGCCAACATCGCCTTCGGCCTCAAGCGCCCCGAACTGCGCGACGGCCTGATCGCCGAGATGAAGAAGTACCTGGAGAAGTAGGGGCCGCCTCATCTTGTCATTCGCCGCGAGAATGCGGACGTATGATTCGCAGACCGCGCAACATATTCGATGTCGTCATGGCGAAAACCAGGACCCATTACCCTGACCATCAGTTGTTGAGCGAAGCTGGAGCCACGATCCCGTTCACAATCAAACGCGGTGGTTATGGGTCCCCTGAGTTCACAAACGAAGTGCAACACTTCCTTGAGGAGGTGTTGCCATGGGGCGGACTTACAAGCAGCTCTCTCTGGACGACCGATGCGAGATTGCCTGCCTATCGGCCAATGGCAGCTCGGTCCG